>LJNI01000065.1 GCA_001303225.1 candidate division TA06 bacterium DG_78
CCTTTGCAAATTCGTGGGCCTACAAGTTCAACATCAACTCTTACTGGATATTTATCATTAGTGAATACAGCATTAGGACCGATAAAAACAAAATCTCCGATTACTGTATTAATTGGTATGTAGACCATTGATTGCATATTTACATTACTGCCAATTACAGTTTTCCCATCAATAATCGAATTCGTTCCAATTCGTACATTACTGCCGATTACAGTGTTCTCACGTATCAACACATTGTGGCCAGTTTGAAACCGATCTCCAATTTCGACGCCACAATAAATATTTGTACCACTTCTTATAACTGCACTGTCTCCGATAATTGTTGCGGGCCATTCTTTTTCGGTTTTAGATAGAAATTCTCGGGAGGGAAGACCGATAAAAACATCATCTTGGATTATTATATTTTTACCTAGCTTTACATTCCTGTAGATCATTTAATCTCCTTATCAACAATTTCTTATTTTTTAAAACTAACATAAAGGTATCGTCATAAATTTCCAAAAATCAGATTTGCAAGTTCTGATTTAAGATTTGCATTACCCAAAAAACTTTTCCTGTGATTTTTTTCTCTTCTGATTTGCTGGGCATCCTCGAGCGTAGTAATAGGAGTAATCCTACCTAATTCAATCAAGTATCTATCGACTGCGCCAATTTTCCCTTTAAACACGGTATAAGCAGGGACGCCCAACACTGCAGCTTCACGATTCATAGTTCCACCTGCACTCACAACAACATCTGAGTAGTATAGTAAATTCCTGCCATCTATTGCCCTTTCAAGAATCATGAGATTAGCTGTTGTCATGGATTTTAATGTTAATCTCTGCTCCTCAGACCGAGGAATTGCGATAATATGTATATTTTTATCCTTAAGCAAATAATTAACCACATCATAAAAAATATCATTTCTGAAATGATGATATAATGCCATCGTTGCTGGCGGTCTTGCAACAACAATAATTTTGTCTGTGTCAATACCTAAGGACTCGAGGAAATTCGGGGTCGGTTCAAAATTGGAAAGATACACATGTTCTTTTAAACCATCATACTTCACGCATTTTTTAACAGCTCCGTATTTTGCTAAATGTTCATCTGGAAATACGGCTGGAGTAACAACCGTATCACACAAGCGAAACGTCAGATGATTCAATGGTTGGTATTCATAGTCCATAAAAACCATTGATGGAATACGTAACATCTTTGCTGCGAGCACCATCGAAGGAGAATTGAAAGTCAATGCTACATCAAAATTTTTATCTTTTGCATAGGCAATTAATTTATTCCCCCTGTTTAACACATCAACTAATTTTTTAAAAATGTGCGAGCCAGCATGAGCACCAATAAGTGTGAATGGAATATTGAACTCCTCTAATAATTCTGTTGTATGAGCATACTCTCTCGCAGTGATACTAACATAATGGCCCCTCTTATACAATTCCTCTATTAGTGGTTTGAAAAATAATACATGTGGAGAATTAACTATATCAATCCAGATCTTCATAATTTATTTCATAAATTTAGATTCAGACAGATTACAGCAGACACAAACGAAATTAGTATGAATGCCCACGAATGCATATCAATTTTAGGTATTTAGGCATTTTAGAGTTTAGGTATTTTGACATTGCTCTGCACGAAGCAATGTTAAAGCATAAAACATCCATACATTCGGCCAGCGTAAGTAAGGTATTTTATTGGTAAAATAATTTGTTTTCTGAAAATAAAAATATCCTTTTTTATCATCCCACATATTTTCAATCGCCCATGAAGCAATTTTATTTGCCATATCAACTGCCCCAGTATCATATTCCTTAAACTTCAAAAATGTAATAATGCCCTGCGAAGTACAGTGTAAATCGATAGGAAAAATTCTATTATAGTAAAAGTTCGGCAAACCATCGGCATCAAAGAATGTTTTCTTATAATATTTATAACCTTTCCTCAATTTCTGTTTGAATCCGTCTCTATCCACGTAATCTAAGTAGTTTAAAATGTTTTTTATACTACTTAATTCAAAGCCAGTATGAAAACTATCAATGTATCTCTGTCTTTGCCCGAGCGCGTAAAACCATGAGCCATCATTATTTTGATGCTGCATGGTAAATCTTACCGACCTATTACACTGCTCAAATAATTCTGTCTCTTTAGTAAAAGAATAAACACGAGCCAATAACTCTGTAGCGAGTAAATTTGCATTGTGCACGCAGGTTTTATCAATCGGTGAATAACTGAAACAATATACAGATGACTGATCACCGATAGCAGATGGCAGTTTTTTTATTTCTGACAGATAAGTTCGATTTAAATCCTTTAATACAAAATCACAAGTACTTCGTGCAACATCCAAATAGATTTTCTCTTTCAAGGCTTCATACGCATCGAGAAATGCATGAACAATGAATGAAGTGTTAACAACAGTAGGCACACCTTTTGGCAAATAAAATACGGACGATTGCCAATCAAAATTATGACCCCATGCATAGCCAGAATATCCTGTACAACTGCACGTGACAAGCCAGTCGAGTATCTCTTTCGTTTTATCCAAATATTTCTGCTCTTTAGTTTCTTGGTATCTCATAAGGTATGCACGCGCTATGATTCCCATAGCTTTGGGGTTTCGAGATTTCGGCACACCCAAAATACGCCTCAAATTTACTGGAAACCTCTTCATAAACTGAGTTGCAGTAATTCTGGGCAACTTATGATCGAATGTGAGAAATTTAAGAAATTTGCTATTAAGTCCATCATAAGGATCCCAACCACACCAGTGATTTGACTCGATAAATTTTTCGATTTTATGTAAGACTTCCTCAAACATTACGCCCTATACTAGACTTGAGGATACGAACGATATCTCTTTTTTTTAACGATTCATTTATCGCAAACGTCGCACGTGTTGTTTCGACAATAGTACTGAATGGAATTACTGGTGTAGAATCATTTTTAATTGCGCTGAAAAAGGCATTAATTTCGATTTTGTAACCCTTATCTTGACCAATTCTTTTTCTAATTTGTCTACCTCCACTCGATAGTAATATCTCTTTAAAATCATTAATAATACAAACTTTTTCATCACCGAAAATTTCGATTCTTTCCTTTTCAAAATCTTTATCACCTGTTGAAAAATATGATAGAGAACCAACAGAACCATCTCCATACTTTAACGTAACGATAATGCTATCACTATTACCAACCAGACATTCTGCGTAGATACTTATCAACTGTGCCTGTGCAAAGTAACGTATGAAATCGATAAAATGACATACTTCGCCGACAACTCTACCTCCCCCCTGCTTCAAATCGAGTAACCAGTGGTCAACTGGTAACACTCCAGCATTAATACGGTAATGTACCAAATACGGACCAATCTTATTGCCCATAAATTGCTTCGCCTGCACAGTTAACGGCGCAAAGCGACGGTTAAAGCCTATCATGAATAGAGGCGTATGGCGTTTAGTGCTGAGCGTATTGTAAACTTTAATAATCTGTTTTAGTTCTTTTTCGTTAAGGCAGAGTGGTTTTTCACAATATACGTGTTTACCAGCATTGAGTGATTCAATAATTAATTGGGCATGGAGGTTATGCCGTGTGGCAATAAAGATTGTATTGATATTTTTATCTTTTAACAGTTCTCTGTAGTCTGATGTGCAATACTTAAAACCATATTTTTTCGCAACTATCTTTGCATGTGCGCCATTAACATCAGCAACACCAACCGCATGTACTTTTGCTTTTTTTATATTTGGCAATAAGTAATGCTGCGCAAAATTACCAACACCAATAAAACCTATATTGATAACCGATGATGGATGCGAGATAACAGTTTTTTCTTCTGTGATAGAAATTTTTGTAGTGTGTTTTTTTCTCGTATCATACTCAAAAAGGACACCGAGAAAGTTCTCTTTCTTCCTGCCCAGAATCAAATCGTAGGCTCTTTGAGCTCCTTCAATTGTAAAACGGTGTGAGATAAGTGGTTCTATATTCAATTTCTTCTCTGCCATGAGATTAAGGATCGCTTGCATATTTCTCTTTTCAGTCCAGCGTACATAGCCAACAGGATAATCTAAACCTTCTTCTTCATAACGTGTGTCGTATCTACCTGGGCCGTAAGAACGAGAAAGGATTATGGATAGTTCTTTTCGATAATACAGTTCTCTTGGGAAATCTAACTTTGCAACACCGACAAGCACAATTTTTGATCTATCCCGAGCAATCTCGGGAGCTAATAGAAATGGATCATTACTCGAGGTGGCAGCAGTTATTATAACTGCATCAACACCATAACCATCTGTAAACTTGTAAATAATCTCCTTTACATTTTGCTTTCTCACAATAGATACATCAGCTCCACACTTTTTAGCCAGTTTTACTTTTAATGGATCTAGGTCAATAGCAATAACACGACACCCTGATGCCCTTAAAATCTGAACAGTTAATTGTCCTAATAGCCCGAGACCAATCACTGCAACATTTTCACCTACTTTCACATCGGCTTGCCGTATGCCCTGCATTGCAATCGCACCGAGTGTGGTGAACGCTGCCCAATCAAAAGGCACATGATGAGGTATAACTGCACACAGATTTTTAGGCACAAAAATGACTTCTGCATGACTTGCATAACCAGCACCAGCACAAGCAACCCTATCTCCTATTTTGAAACCGCTCACTCCTTTCCCGACTTCGATTATAATACCAGAACTACTGTAGCCAAGTGACATTGGCTGTTCTAACCGGGTCATCGCGGTCTTATATGCGCTCAAGAAACCCTGTTTTTTTGCTAATTGCAGCACCTTCTGAACATCTTGTGGTCGTGATCTTGTCTTGCCAAAAAGACTCTTGCGTGCTAATTCAATATTCGCTCGCTCAGTTCCTGTACTGATAAGTGAGAACGCATTCTTCACTAATACACCATCAGAACGTACTATCGGCTGTGGTACATCTTCTACTGATAATTTCCCGGTTTTATAATTCTGAATTATCTGTTTCATGTGCCCCTCTTACCCAAGCTGACAACTTATGTACATATATATCTTCGAAAACACTATTCAAACCACGTATAAATATATCTTTTGTATAGTGTTTGAGGAATCGCTCACGACTTTTTGTACCCATACGATTTCTTAAATCATCATCTTTCAATAATGCAATTATCTTCTCACTAATCTGTTGTGGATTTTGTTTTTCTATTAAGAAACCGTTCTCACCATGAATAACCATTTCTTTGATGCATCCATGATCAGTAGTAATTATTGGTAAACCTGCTGCCATCGCCTCAACAATAACCCAGGGTTGCCCTTCATAGCGATAATATGTTGGCAATACAAAAATATCTGTTGATAGTAGCAAATTTCTCTTTTGGGCTCCTACAACAGTACCGATGAACTTGACATGGGAGTCTAATTTGCTTTTATCCATGTACGACATTACGTCATTCTTCATTTTTTCCTGTTCCCTGAATTCACCTGCTACTATGAGTTCACTATCACCAGTATATTGCAAAACCTCAGACATTGCTTTAATAACATCGAAAAAACCTTTACTTTTCATGAGATTTGATAGAAACAAAATCCTCATCCTGCTGCTAAGTGCATAGTGCTTAGTGCTAAGTGTTACTTTATTGATCATTGAGTCATTACGTACTTTAGCCATTCTCACTTCTTGGGCTTTTTCAAATTCTTCCTCGGTGATATAGTTGCTGTCAATTCCGTTTGGAACAACAACGATATTTTGATTGGGTACCAACCTGTCGAATATATATCTTAAACTCTCACCAAGTACAATTACCTTGCTCACCAATTTTAATGAATTCTTTATAATACATTGAGCAAATATGTTACTTGTATCATAGAGTTTTCTAAAGTAACCTCCTCTCAGGTGAATAATAACTCGCGCACCAAAAATTTTGGCTAAAATAATAAAAATCGTATCTCTCAAGTAACCAACAATTGTCTGACAGATAGGAATATAAACGATATGTGGAGAAGATGTAATCAATATAGCTGAAAGTTTAAAAATATGAATGAATGCGAGGAAGATATTACGTAAATCAAATATCCCGATATTTGTCGTACTACGACGATCTGCAGTTTCAAGATGTACTATTTGATAGTCGTTCTTGAGTTCTGACTCAAGAATCAGCTTTGTAGCAACACTTGGCCCTATGTATGGAGGTGGCGTAGGGCCGACGATTAAAATGCGTGGCTTCATTTTAATCGTAGAGCGTAAGGCGTATAGCGTAATGTGTTAAAATCATAATGTTAAAATGAATTTATCAGGATTTTTCATCATATTAAAAAGCATTCGGCATATATGATCATAATTTTCATAGAAATAATCATACCTCTCCTTTTTTAAATAGTGATGTGAATAACTGAAGTCAAGCCATGTCATAGTTTCATTAGCTTCTGCATAACTATCACTCAGTTTGTTTACAAAATGATTACGATACATCCGCTTACCCCATGCTTCGCTAATGTTTACTGGCACCGATCTTGACGAACGTCGGATCTGATCAATTAAGGAGTATTTTTCACCTTTGGGAAAATTCTATGTTTCTTTGAATATTTCAATAGCCATTCTATAAGATAGTTTGTAGACCTCCAAATCTTTATAACCTTTCATTACGCCCTGCTCTCTACGCTCAACGCCCTACTCGCTACGTAATCCATGTTCAATCGCCTCGAGAAATCCTTCTGCAGTCTTTTCTACGGTAAATCTATCCAGGATTGTTTGCTTCGCATTTTCTCCCATTTTTTTCCGAAGTCCAGGATTATCAAGGAGTACGCGGATTTTCTCTGCCATTTCATCGGTATTATGCGGATCAACAACAAATCCATTCACCCCATCCTGGACAAGATCGTACGTTGCACCAGCATATTTTGAAGCTATTACTGGTAATCCAGCAGCCATCGCCTCATTTAAAACCAATCCCCAAATGTCGTAGAGACTCGGAAAAACAAAGATATCACCAATTGCCAGGTGCTTTGCCAATTCGTCTTTATTTTTATGTCCCCAGAAAATTACATTTCCCTTAAGTAGTAATTTTGCCACAAGTGATTGTAAATAACTCTTTTCAGTACCATCACCTATGATATGAAGCAGAAAATCCTTTTTTCTGCTATTTAATTTAACAACAGATTCAATTAACAAATCGACTGCTTTTCGCTTTACTAAACGGCCAATAAAAATAAGATTAATGTTGGCTGCTGAAAGACCAAATTCATGTGATATGTTTGTTCTTGTTCGTCGTAAAATAGATGATTGTTGTGTATAAAACCTCATATCACTGGTATTATAAGCAATGTACGGTTCTTTCTGTGTACTCAGCGCTCTTACATAATTTTGTGCTTTGGTACCATAAGCAATTACGGAATCAGCGAATTGTACAATTAGTTTTCGTATACATTTTCTAAACCAAGACTTTGCCGTATCTCTTGAAAAAATTTCTCCAGAATATACAGAATAACGTGAACCGAATATCATAGAAAAAATCATAACCACAATACTCGCCATAGAATAGCCAGTCGTAATAATGAAATTTGGATATTCTCTGAAAAGATAGTACATTAACTTGATCGGGAATATAAATGTCCATTCATACGTCAGATTAATTTTTGGTTCGTTCACCATCACATATTCAAATTTAGCATCAGATAAATCAATGTGCCACTTGCGTCGTTTTTCACCAGATATTAAAAAAAATACTTTAAATACCGTTCCGCTTTTTCTCAATAGATCCGCTAGTTCATTGTAAAGAGGTATTTTATGATATGTCGGGATATTAGTTACAAATATTATTTTTTTCATACTCATTATTCATATTGACTTATTGGATGATTGTGGTCCGATAAACGTGCGTGATAAAGAGCTATACCTATGATGGACCACACAACCCACTGCGCATTGACCCAAAGAAGAGGAGTTCCTCCCACTGTTGCTAAAATAAATACCACGTGTAACACAAACGCAAGTAATAACAAGTTTTTGTTAAAATTATCTCTCTGCCTTCTAAACGATTTGAATAGCTTCCATCCAATACCAATCATCAGAACGAAGTAACCTAAAAGTCCAAAAATACCAGTAGTAACTAATAGATACAAAAATTGATTTTCTGGATTACCAATCGCTCCCATTTTACCAAAAAGCTTCTCCAGAGGTGAAAATTGATGGAAATAGATGTCGATATATCTAAGCCATTCGGAACCTCTGCCAGAACCGATGTTTTCAAATTCTCCCGTTCCTCGAAGAAAAGCAAATTCATTAGTAAAACGAAACTGTGCAGATTCTGAAAATAGAAAAAATAATATAACACCAACAATCAAGAAAATAAAAGAAAATTTTTTATTCTTAAGCAGAAACCACACTCCCATACCTACAAGTGCCATACCCCATCCTGCTCTGAAATAAGTTTGATACAGTGGAATAAGACTTATTAACATATAAATAAGTAACATGTTTCTCCATTTGTTGTCCTTTAAAAAGTATAATTTGAACGTTCCAAAGAAAAGAACAAGAAGAATCAAAAATGCTATATAGAATGTACCTTGATACAAACCAGATAGACGTTGTAGACCTTGGGATAATATTATGACACCTCTGCCAATCTCTTCTCCTCCTGAAAAATAAGCACTGAATATACCAGGGTCTCCCCTGAACCAAACGTAAAAAGAAATTGCCAACGGAATAATCGTACTAAGGAGAATGATGTTTATCAAACTATCAATATCTTTTTTTGTCTTGAATATAAAAGGCATAGCAAGGAAAAATAAAAAACCACTAATAATTTTCATGAAAATTAGTGAGGCATTAAACCACGCTTGTGAGTTAGTGAAGATAGTCATTATAAATGCTATAAGTTGTGTCAGTAAGAAAAAAATAATTAATCCCGAGTAAGGAATTTTCAAAAAATTGATTTTCCTTATCAAAATGAACATTATCATCAACAACACAACAATGCCACCAATTATATAGAGAGGATTTTTTAGACCAAACAAAGGTTTATTCCAATAAAAGTCAATAATGGGTCTAACGAAGAAAAGTAATAAAAAAGCTACTTTAGTGGACAAAAAGAATAATGCAATAAATAAAATTATAGCAAGTAAAACAAAAGTGAGAATGTTATATCGCACATATATTAAAGTAAATATCAAGCCAACTAAAATAGGAATAATATAGATCAGTTCAGACTTTAATTTTTTTGAGGTTATGTACATTTTAATATTATAATGTCTTTTTTAATGCTGCTACACTTGGCAATAACAATAATCATATGTCCTACTATTTCTCTAACAAACTTTAATTCAGAAGTTACTTTCAGGAAGTGCTTTAAATAATTACTACATTTACGCTTCACTTTCGTAATTAAACTTATGCTTTTGAAATTATTACTAACTTTTGTTTGATATTTAAAAACTTTTTTAGAAAATCGCTTCAATAAAGAAATCTCCTCGAACATACCTCTTAAACCCCGAATAGTAATGATATCTACAATCTCAAAACCTGCATTTCTAATAGTCTGAAGAAGTTCGGTTTTAGAAAAGGCATATTGGAAAAATTCACCCTCATATTCATGTTTATATAAATTGAGTATGGCCTTAAATTTACGGATAGGGGAAAAATATGGTACTGATATCAGAACTACTCCGTTTTTTGATAAAATTCTCCTTGCTTCAAGCAAAGCTTGATGTGGTCCATTTTGTAGATGTTCCAATACACCCAATGAAATGTATCCACTGAAAGTACCATCAGCATACGGCAAATCGAGAATATCAGCAACTTTGACCGGAATATCAGGATTAAATTTTTTAACTTTATTTATCACTTTAGAACTAAAATCAATCCCTTCAATTTTGTATCCTATTTCTCCAAGAACCATTACCCATTTTCCTATACCACATCCAGCCTCTAAAATCTTACCATTTCGTGGAAGGTATTTACAAAAAATCCTCTGCATTACTTTATCGTTTTTTGCCTCGATAATATCATTTTGTATTTCCGTTTTACTCCAATAGTCTTCCCAAAATTTTGTATGTGCTTTACCACTATATTTAACCAACCTATTTCCTTGAACAACCCAACTCATGTCAATGTTGGTTTATTAAATACAGAAGCATAAATCTTTTTATAACCTTCTGTCATTTGGGCTAAGGTGTACTTTTTACGAACAAAAGAGGAAGCTACTTTTCCGACTTTGTTCCTCAGATGCTTATCTGTGGACAATTTTTGAATATATGTTGCAAGATCCTTTTCATCCTTTACTATAAAACCTGTTTTTCCATGTTGGATGTGCTCGAGAAGACCACCACTATCAGCAAAAACAATTACCGGTGTTCCGAGACTCATAGCCTCAATTAAAACATTACCAAACGATTGGGAGGCAGATGGAAAAATAAAAATATCCATAGTTTCTATAAAGTCGTAAGGTGGTACTTGCATTCCCGTAAAAATAACTCTGTCATCAATACCCAGTTTTTTCGTCTCGTGTATGAGGTCGTGTCTCGCAGGACCATCGCCGACAATCAAAAGTCTAAAAGATAGATTCTGAAGCCTCGATGCTGCATTGAGTAATCGCTCGATATATTTGCCTTTATGGAGCAAAGATACTGTACCAATTACAAGATTATCATTTAATTTCAATGTACGCCGAAGTCTTGCTTTTGTATATTGAGGTTTTATTGTAGAAAAATCTAATCCATTATAGACAATTGAGAAATATTCAAATGGAATTTTGAAACGATTGGATGCTACCAAAGCTGCATATTTAGTATTGCCTGTAAATGCTGCAAAAAAATATTTCAGAAAGAAAGCATAAAATGGCTTCTTAATTTTTGGCCTTTGCATAGCATATGCGCCTCGATTAGTATAGATACGGTATTTCTGGCGACAAAGCACACTTGCTATCAGAAAAGGTGGGATAAGTATATGGAAATGATGAATTTCATATTTTTTCAAAAATTCAATAGTTGGATGTAAGTAACTTAAATCCAATCCGTTTTTAAGAGGAATAGATAATACTTCACAACCTAAATTCTCTAATTCCTTTTGTTTATTGCTCTGTGGACTCAAAGTAAGTAATCCTACTTTTAATTCAGAATCTTTCAATTGAGCGTTAATTAAAGTATACGAAGCCTGAGACAAACCACCTATACCCGGCATACTTGTGATATGCACAACTTTTAATCTACGTCGCATACTTAGATGTCAATCTTTTACTAATTAAGGCTGTAATAATTAACATGACAGTAAAACTAAGTAGGGTAGTAATAGCAGCTCCTACAGAACCATATTGCGGTACAGCCCATAGATTAGATATTAAATTGACCAGCGCTCCTGTACCGAAAACTAATGTGATGTAGTACGTCTTTTTTATTAAGAAAAAAACATAATTAAGTAGAAAAATAACTCCATAGAAAACAGTGCTTAAACCGATTATTGGTGCTATCCAACGGCCCTGTATTCCAAATTCATGCTGTGTTGAAATAAAAGTGAGTAGTGGTTGAGCGAAGATAGCAATAATTAACCAGACTAAAATACCCAAACCGAGATAGAGTATGATAGACGAACGCAAAACCTTTTTAGATTCAGAAATTTTCTTCTCATCCCATAGTCGCGATAAAGATGGAAGGAGCACTGTTCACCGACTTCGCCTGCATCTCGATAAAATGATAAAAAATATCTGTCTACATAAGTGAAGATCCATGATGATAATAGAGTTGGTAATGTTGGAACAGCGAGTTTCATAAACTGCTTTACCTTTGCATGCTCCCAGCGAAACAAACGAATATCGAAACGAGCAAAAATGAAACACAGGAGTGTAATCACTACTATTAAATTTGCTACAGATACTCCGACTAGAACAGCGATGGGGTCTTGTATAATTCTCAATCCGAGAAAAACGCCAATAATCTCTAAAACAGCGACCACTAATGTAATACCAGCATATTTTTTAAATTGCTCCTGAGCCCGAAACAATTGGTGACATATCTTCTCACCCACCAGAAACACTACTAATGCGGCACCTATCTTCAACAACTTTTCTGTAGGTGGGCTTTTTAAAACACCTATGGCTAATGGTTTCGCGAAGAGTATGATCAGCACACCCGAAATTAATGAAAATACTAAACCAAGCGAAAGTATTTGATAGAAGATTGTTGTAAGTTCCTTTTTGTCCTTTTTACCGGCTCCAAATCGTACTAAAGCGCCATGAAGGTTCATTTCTGCAAGACTCGACACCAACGTTATTGTCACAAAAGCCTGTATCCAAACTCCGTACCCTTCTTTTCCTAAAGCAGAAATAATAAGTGGCGCCATAAGTAACCCTTTGATTTTAACTACACCTCGTGCAACAGCAATAAAGGTTGCGTTTTTTAGAAATCCTCTCTTCAACAAGACAAAGTTATCAAACAACGAATGTCTCCGTTTTTAGTAAGTACAAATTTCCAATTTATTATTTTGTGCAAATAATTAGTATATGATTGCCACTGATGTTATTGAGAGTGTATGGTTATTTTAAAAATGACGGTTCCGCCTCTTGTGTACTCACAAGGGTCAAGGCACTGAACGTAAGCCGCGTTATCATCATTACTTAGCCCAAGATCCTTAGGAGATATTTTTCTACTCAAAGCTACGTAATAAGGTATTATTGAAGACAAACTGTGCACACAAATCAGCATATCTGTTTGAAGTTTGTGACCGTCTATAATATAGAATGTATCGCCCTTTTTATAAATTGGGCAAGTTCCCTTAATTTTATGAACTTTGATTTTTAGCTTGGACATACTTTAGAACGCAATGTACTGCTTAATAATGAGGGTTATTCCTTACTGTAATACTTTGAGTAATATTTATGGTAGTAATGGTAGTAATAACTGCCCATGGTTATCGGCACAAAATTCATCACTACGCCAATGATGTTCGCCTTTGAGCGTAAGAGGATGTCCCGTGAGTTCTCGAGCTCTTTATAACCTGTCCTTCCATACTTCACAACGATGAGAACTCCATCAGCAAAATTGGCGAGATAGGTAGCATCAGCAAAGAGAAGAATAGGAACACCATCTATAATTACATTATCGTAAACGTTTTTGAGTTCCTCAACTAATTTTTTCATCTTTTCAGATTCAAGAAATAAAAATGGATTCGGTGGAATCTTACCAATGGGAAGCAAATCGACTATGGTACTGGGTGTTTTCTCGGTATCAACTTTAGTATCAGGTTGAAACTTGACAATCGCGTCTTTAGAGAACACTTCGCCACTCAATACATCAAAGAGTCCTTTATCATCTTTCAACTTAGTGTCATCAGTAAGAGTACCTTTTTTCTTTCTAAAATCTGTATCAATAATAACCGTCTTCTTATCAGACATACTCAACACAAGACCAAAGTTAAGAGCAATGAATGTCTTCCCTTCATCAGGTCCAGGTGAAGTAACATAGATTGCCCTGTCTTTTTTCTCAGGATGCGAAAAATCAATATTAGTAGATAATTTTCTGAAAGATTCAAATTCATTTGAAGTTACATCTGCAATCAAAATTCTCTTTTTTTCCACTGGTTTCTCTTTTGTGGGAGTTTTTTTTGTTTTCTTTTCATCACCAAAAATAGGAATCGATGCAAAAATTGGAAGTCTCACTCGTTCCTTTATAATCTCAGGGTCTTTTATATTATGGTCAAAAAGTTCTGCAATAAATACTGAACTACCACCTAATAAAACACTTATTATAAAAGCGAGAAAAATTGTCGAAGGTATATTTCTTGAATTGACAGGTGTTGCAGAAACAACAGGAAAATTAATTATCTTTAAATCAGATGTCACGCCAGCTTCCTGTACCCTTATTTCTTCAAGTTTTTCAGCAAAAAATACATAAAGTTTTTCTGCTGTTTCCCTATCTCTTTCAAGTCGTGCGAGCTCGATTTCATCTTCGGAAACATTTCCAAGTTTCGCAAGTAGGGACCTAATTTGATTCTCAACACTGGCAATCTCTGTCTTTATCGTCGACATTCTTTTTCTTATCTGCTCCTTAATCTGATCCCGCAATCCGTCAAGTTTTGCTATTGTCTCAAGTGCCTTTGGATGTTCTGGCGAGTATTCATTCAATTTTGCTCGTAACTCTGCTTCAGTATTTAAAAATTGTGTATAGAAATTCTGTAGAATTGGGTCTGAGAGCAAATTTGCTGCCAGATTCAAGGTTGTATCGATACGCGCATTATCTTTTGATGTAAGATATTCGTTGAGATCCTGTAAAAGCTTCTGTTCAATTTCTAACTGCCCTTTCTTTAATTCTAAATCGGATGTCTGAGTAATCATTGCCTGGGTCGAAACATCGACATCTGCGATTTTGTTAATTCTTTTAAATTCTCTTACCTTTTCTGCATGTTCATTCAATTTATCCTGATAAAGGAGTAGCTGTGATTCTACAAAGTCTCTTGATTGAACATACTGAAGCGATTTCTCTTTTACATCATCCGTCACCACTTTATCAGCAAAAACCCGGGCAATTCTCAATGCATCATCTGGATTGCCCCAATAGATTCTGAGTCGTAATATATTGAGGCGATTCATCCAGGCAAATCTTTCCTCGGCTGTGAGTAGTTTTTTTGATGCATCCTCACCAGAAGAGGGCACTCCTGAATATCCTGGTTCTTTCTCGATTTCTACAGCTTCGAGTACTTTTATTGATAGGGAATTCCGAAGAGCGAGCGCCATTCTATCTTTCGGATAAAAGGTCACTGTGTACGTTTCACCCTGAGGGATCTTACCCATGGCAGATACCTTGAACTGAATAACATTAAGGTCAATAAATTCACCTAATTTCCCCTCACATATTTTCTCACCATCGTCTGATAAAACTGAGAATTTTTCACTTGCGAATTTTATTTTGAAAGGTCCGAGAGGCTTTTCAAAATCTTTCATAATTTTTGTTTCAATTCTTATGTTTGAATTCCCGTTTCCTACATCAGCGTAAAAGGCGAGGCTGTCAACAACCTCTTCTGCGAGCTTAACACTCAATAGACTCGAAATCACTCGCTGGTTAATGGCACTCATTTGACTTGCTTCGTAGTTTGAGAAAAATCCCTCAATCTGTTTTTCCCGTGAAATTCCTATATCAAATGTTGCGACATAGAGCGGCTTAAAGGGTTTCAAAAATTGGAAGAGAATAACACCAATAAAAAAAGGAAGGGCAACACCAAGGAATACTTCTCTTCTTCGCAGGACTCGGTATATTATGTCGCGCAAATTGAGAGGCTTTTCTTCGATATGTTGATTATTCTTATTTATTTCATTCATAAATTGTTAACCCAATCTCTTTCTATTCAATAAAATCTATTATTCTAATATCAGAAATTCTACACGACGGTTCTGTGCACGACCTTCTTCTGTGAGGTTGGACGTAATAGGATTTTGTTCTCCATAACCACGTGCAATAAGCCGTGCTGGTTCGATATTATGATTCTGTATTAAATAATCACGTACCGCATTTGCCCGAGCATGAGAGAGCCGAAGATTATAATCATCACTACCAATCGCATCAGTGTGACCCTGAATCTCCACCTTGATATCTGGATTGTTTGTAAGCATACTCGCTCCCTCATCAAGTATTGAATATGATTCTGGTGTTATCGATGCCTTATCGAAATCAAATTGTACTCCCTCTATGGTTATGTGCATTCCTCGTTTCACCAATTTGATCTCGATCTTGCTTATCTCTCCAGCAATTACTTCGATCGGACGATAATACGTTTCATATTCATCAGCCTCTGCCTCTATCTGATAAACATCTGGCTCAAGTCCTCGCATCTCAAACATGCCCAAGTAGTTTGCTGTAGTTGAACGGTCGATTTCAGTGAGTGAAACTCGGGCAGCGACAATAGGTTCATTTGTTTTGATGTCACTCACTTTTCCAGTAATATCACCTGTCTTAGGTTCTTCTTTTCCCAGCTCGAATTCACAGTAAGCAGTCTCACCTGGAGAAACCTTAACAGTCCTCACTGACCCCTTGTATCCTTTTGCCATAGCGTATATCTCATAGGTACCGGACGGAAGATCAATAAATATAAATGTACCCGCCTTTGGGTTGGTCATTAAAGCTGGTAATTTTTCATCGACAAATCCGACTTTAGCAGCTAAAGCATTACCATGTGTATCAAACACTGTACCGGCAATGATCCCTGGTTTTTTCTTCTCTGTTTGTGCGTATGAAATTGATGCTGATAATCGTGGATCAAATTTACCATCGCCTGGCCAGAACAAAAATTCCCATTTGGTGAGTGCAAGACCAATTTCTATTGGTTTATACCTGAATGTAAAGCCAGTATTATAATCGCGGCTATCACCTTCAATGATGAATGAAAGATTTTCTACTATTTGCCAATCTAAACCAGCGAGTAACCCGATGCCCCAATCACCACCCTCTTGATGATAAAAATTAGAATTAAAATATTGTGAATGCGTACCATAGCCGCAATATCTGCCGCGTCCTAAACCAAAGGTGATTTCAACCGATTTACTCAGAGAATAGGTTGCAACAATATAAGCAGAACCGAATTCGAACGGTTTCTCATAATCATACC
>LJNI01000066.1 GCA_001303225.1 candidate division TA06 bacterium DG_78
CCTCCGCGTTCTCGGAGTCTCTTTTTTATTTCATTACCTTAGGCATTATTATCACTGTAATCTTACACGAATCACTGTAATCAAGATTCCTGACTTGCGTCAGGCAGGTCTGTTTTTTAGAAATCGCTAAAAAATCCACTGAACAAATTCTCTCAATTACGTGTCCAATACTATAGCTGAACTGGGTATTGTTGACAGCTGAAGAGAATTCTGTTATAATGAAATTATGACCATAGAGCATTTGATTGTCGGTTCAATGCAAACGAATTGCTATATATTACAATCAGGGGAAAAATGTATTGTCATTGATCCTGCTGCTGAGCCCAAAAAAATTATCGCAGCAATAGCCGGTCTTGAAGTTTCTCTCATCCTCGTTACCCACCGGCACTTCGATCATGTTGAGGCATTGAAAGATGTGAAACAGTATACTCGAGCAAAGGCAGCAATTCACCCTTTGGACTGGATCGATGGCTGTGACATCAAATTAGAGGATTGCCAGAAAATCGAATTTGATAAGAAACAGATTACTGTACTCCATACACCAGGGCATACTCCTGGTGGCTGCTGTTTTCTCATTGGGAATGACCTCTTTTCTGGTGATACGTTATTCTCAAACGGTCGAGGAAATACTTTATTCCCTGGCGGTGATGAACAGGCAATTCTGAGAAGCATCAGAGAAAAACTGCTTGTCTTGCCTGATGAAACCAGGGTCTATCCAGGACACGGCCCTTCGACAACAATTGGTAACGAACGAGGACTCTATTGAAACGACACACATTTACCGGAATAACACTGCGGATCGCGCGAGAGTCAACTCCGCCAACTACCCCGATGGGAACATAAGATTACCATGCATGCAATCTCTGATGGTAAGTTAGCTGGACATACATTCGGTGAGGGGTTCTATAAGATGCGTGTGTAGTTTTTCATTTACCAGATAGACAAAAGGAGAGAGGCGTTGTGAAAAAAAAGAAGCAGTTGAAATCAATTAGTGGTATTCTCCTCGGTAGAACTGCCAATTCCTCGAAGGCAAAAGCAATTGCAGGATTTTTTAGAAAATGTCCATACTGTGCTTTTTGCACACATGTCGGCTGCACGCTCATCGCTACATTTTCTCTGCCGTACCAGCATCGATGGTGGCTGTCCTCAATACAAAAGCATCCACAAGAAACAGTCGGACTCGATCGTGCAGAAGTCTTTTTTGCAAAACGCATTGAAGTCTCAAGCCTCTGGAAAGCTGGTGCAGTTAAGCCACACTTGAAAAAAGCCCCGTGTGGTGCAGATTGCCAAAAATGTCCAGTGTACCGCAAAAAATGTCCTGGGTGTATTGCAACGAAATATTATTCAGGTTGAAAACCTGAATAACTTTATTTTTGAGACTGCGTATTGTAATAAATATATTTTCGAAAGAAGATATTGGAGAATAGAGGTTAAATAATATGAAATCAGAACTTGCTACAATCTGTGATGAACTCGCCAGAAAGCTTACTGGCGCTGTCCACCGGATAGAAGGGCGGATATTTTTTAAAATTGGTGAGGCTGGATATTCGGTAATAGGCAAACTTGAAGAGCGCCCCGTTATTATTGATCTCGAAGCTTATGGTGAGGTGCTCATTAGGATCGATTGTAATACAACCTACATGTTTCAAATCTTACCAAATACATTTTTTTCTCGGTTCGATTTTTTGTTGAGGCAGCGCGTATTCGTAGGCGAACAAGATTTCGATAATAAATTCGTCGTGCATAGCAATTATTCTCAGAAAATCACTGAATGGTTGATGAATACTGAGATTCGTGCATCAATAGCAAGTTTAGCACCGTTCATACATTTAATGTTTAAAAAGGGGCTACTCCGGTACCGATCAAAATTCAATGTTGATGAGCCAGATCGTGCCAAGATCATTAACAAAATTGAAATTTTGGATACTATCGCAGCATCCTTAGAATCACTGCATTGATTTTTAACCAATGTAAAGTTTAACATAACAACGACTTGTAATAGCACATATTTTAAATATAATCCCTAATGCACTCATCCATTCCTTATCTTGGTGAAGGATTATCATTACTCGCTGCTATACTGTGGGCATTGGCAGTCGTTTTTTTTAGGAAGTGCGGTGAGAGAGTTCATCCCCTTGCACTCAATTCATTCAAAAACTTGTTTGCCTTGATTTTATTCATTCCAACGATGTGGCTCTTTGGTGAGGCATTTTTCTATCAGGCACCATTCGCTATCTATTTAATTTTTATGCTCAGCGGTGTGATTGGCATCGGTGTCGGAGATACAATATTTTTTAATAGTTTGAATCGTCTCGGAGCAGGTTTAACCGGTATTGTTGTCTGTATGTATAGCCCATTTATCATTTGTCTATCGATTCTGTTACTCGGAGAACGTCTTACCCCTTTACAAATAATCGGTGCACTCATGATTATTATTGCAGTATTGATTGCAACGTACGAGAAAAGGACGCGATCAATCAATCGGAAACAGATTGTGCTGGGAGTTCTCTTAGGCATTCTGTCATCGGCGTGCATGGCAGTAGGTATTGTTATGATAAAACCATTACTGCCACACTATCCATTATTATGGCTGACTGGCGTTCGTCTTTTTGGTGGTTCTGTTGTCCTTGGCTTACTACTGCTCTTCTATCCAGCGAGACGCAAGATCGTCAATTCACTCATCTCGACTCGTCGTTGGACGTACACCATCACCGGTTCATTCATCGGCGCATTTTTAGCGATGCTTGTTTGGTTAGCAGGTATGAAATATACGCAGGCTTCGATTGCATCAGCATTGAACCAGACGAGTATCATATTTATATTTATTTTTGCTGGTTTTATCTTAAGGGAACCGATAAACATAAGACGTGTATTCGGCATTATCCTCGCCTTTGTCGGTTCATTTCTTGTTTCATTTGGATAGGACATCAGTAATAGTAATGTAGCAATTTTTGACTTGCTGATATTCCGTCACTACGAGAATTGTCGAAGTGACGGAATGTGTATTATCGTGTACTGTGTTTGGGGTTTGTAGGTTATCTACTCAAAGAGTGCATCGACAAATATTTTTGTATCGAATTCGATGAGGTCTTCGATCTTCTCGCCAACACCAAGATAGAGGGCAGGTACACTGAGTTCATTACATATTGGAATTATTGCGCCACCTTTTGCCGTGCCGTCAAACTTGGTTAAAATTAATCCATTGATACCGATCTCCTGAGTAAAAATAGTCGCTTGTTGAATAGAATTTTGTCCTAAGGTGGCATCAATCGTTAATACATTCAGATCAGGACCAGTCGGTTTTAATTTTCTGATGACACGCTTTATCTTTTTCAATTCTTCCATTAAATCGGTACGGGTATGCAATCTCCCTGCAGTATCGATAATAACAGTATCGATCGATTGTGCGTGGGCTTTTGCTATTGCATCGTACACGACTGCTGCGGCATCCTGTCCTTTTTGTGAGCCGACTATTTCAACATTTGCTTTTTGTGCCCAGATCTCTAACTGTTCATGTGCTGCATCGCGATATGTATCACCACTCGCAAGCATTACCTTTGTTTTCTGACTGTAACGGTATGCGAGTTTTGCGACCGTGGTTGTTTTTCCTGAACCATTCACGCCGCTGACCATGATAATGAGCGGTGCAGCAGTGTCTATCATGGGCTTTTGTTTATCCAACAGATTAAAAATTTCCTGTTTTAAGAGGTCAACCGGTTCACCGCTGACTTTTTTTATATTGTGGATTATGCGCTCGGTGTATTTTATACCAACATCTGCTCGAAGCAGTATTTCTTCGATTTCATCATACGACGCACCTTTAGTGCGAGAAAAAATACCAAGAGCCTGTTTGAGTTTGCTCAACATTACTCGTAACGATTACAGTGATAAGAGAAAAAAAATACGACGACAAAAATTGTTACCAGCATTGAAAATGGAATGCGGTAGTTTTTATAATCATTCCAGAGCACCGATCTTTTCAAGATCAGCGAGCCTCGCTGATATAATTTTGCTCTGCCGTAGTTTTTCCATGGTGACACCATAGAGATAGTCAGTGTATTCCATGGTTGCCCGATTATGGGTGATGATGATGACCTGCGTTCGTTGTGAGAGATTTCTTAAAAATTGATTGAATTTTACGACATTGGCATCATCGAGTGGTGCATCGATCTCATCGAGGATGCAGAAGGGAGCTGGTTTGACGAGATAGAATGCGAGTAAAAGGCTCACTGCCAGGAGCGTTCTCTGTCCACCAGAGAGTTGGCTTATGGTCTTTAGTTTTTTACCGCCCATGCGAACAACAATCTCGATCTGCGAGGTCAATGGGTTATCTTGGTCTGTCAGTATCAAATCTGCTCCGCCACCTTCAAAAAAGTTGGAGAAAACATAATTAAATTCTTTTTTTACCTGTTCGAAGATTCCAATAAATCTCTCCTGGGCGCGCTGGTCGAGTTCTTCAATCGACTTCAACAAATTTCTCTTTGCAGTTATAATATCATCACGCTGAGAGAGAAACTCATCGAGTCTTTTCTTTTCAGATTCGTAGAGCTCCAAACTCAGAGGGTTGACCTCACCAAGTTTTTCTAATTTCCCCCTTACCTGTGCGAGTTTATCTTCTGCTTCAAACACCTCCTCAGGAATGTAGTTCGTTAGATCAACATGAAATTTTTCTTGAGTGTCTCGGATGTGTTCATCCTTTTTATGCGTTAATTGGAATGATCGGTATTTCAACTCCATGATGCTATTTTGCATTTCTTCATGGGTTTTTTGTCTTTCTGTGAGTTGATCATAGATAGCATTCTGCCGCACATTGAACTCCTCGATTAGCTTTTCGGGAAGTTTGGATTCATATTCTACTTTTTCTTGACTCTTTGTCTCGAGGTCTTGTTTGAATGCCGCGAGTGCTTTATTTATTTCTGCTAAATTCTTTGCTTCGGTGTTTTCTTTGAGTGTAGCAATTTCTTTTTCTATAGCCTGGTTTTCATTGCTGAGCTGTTCGATTGTTTTTTTAACACTGTTTTTTCGTTCCTCGAAAATAACTGACTCGAGTGTCATCTCATTTAAATTCGAATTACTTTCATCAATTTCTTCACTCACTTGCGTGATAGTATTAGATAGCTCCGCCTTGTCATTTTCTATACCCTGCATCTCCTGTTCCGCAGCCTGTATTGTTTCTATAATAGTGCGTACCTGTTCGGCAAGTGACTCGACTCCTTTCTTGAGTGTGTTCTGATCACTACTCAGATGTTCACTTTCCTGCTTCATCTTTTCAATGCCTTTCGTAACTTCATTCAATTTTAAAGAGTGTTCTGATTTCGTAACATTTATTGTAAATAATTTATCTTTTTCTTCTTCGATACTTTTCTTCATCTTTTCGATTTCTTCTTCTAATCGTTTCTTCTCTTCATGAATAAACAAAATTTCATTTTGTAATGTCTCAAGGTTTGCCTGATACTGTTTGAGACTTTCGCGTATCTTAAAAAATCCAATTTCTCCCTTTTCTATTATAATAATACCATTGCGAAAGAGCATTCCTTCGCGGGTTACAAAACCACAATTATGATATTTTTTGGAGAGTTCATGAGCGCTCTTACAATCGTTGGTCAAGAAATAGTTACTTATGTACTCTTGGAGCAACTCATATTTTGATTTAAATTTAACA
The DNA here is from genome assembly GCA_001303225.1 of candidate division TA06 bacterium DG_78. Classification (GTDB taxonomy): domain Bacteria; phylum Hydrothermota; class Tepidihabitantia; order SM23-42; family SM23-42; genus DG-78. The sequence goes on from LJNI01000066.1 coordinate 5,663, forward strand.
AACTGTGTAATAGGCAGCACATCGTTTGGCACTTCGGGTATTTTCTTTTCATGGGGGGCAATCCTTGTATTAATAAAACCAAATCTACCTTCTGGTAGATTCTTGAAATCATGCGGTTCGAATTGGGTGAGCAAGTAAAAATCTAAGAGATCACCAAGGCAAATATCAATTACTGATTCATATCCCTCAGCAACTTCTAAATTATTTCGTAATAACCCTTTCGTTTTTTTGTCGAATCGTTTTTCAATTTCTTTATTACTCCCTTTTTCTTTAAATCTATGATTGAGGGTATCGATGGTGACTTTGCAATCGGCAATTTCCTCTTGTCTTTTCTGGAGATCGGTTTCTAATTCCCCGAATGAAATTTCGAGATCAGCCAATTTTCTATTTGCCTGTTCTAAACGAGTCACCGCATCTTCTTGCTGTTTTATAACTGCATCTAATTGATTTGCCAAGTCTTTTTTTAGCCGTATTTTACTATCAAGTTCTTGCTTGTGCGTATTATGTTCTTCGTATATCCGAGACAGTATTGTTTCTTTGTTTTCTTTTTCGAACTGCAATTTAGCGGCTTCGTTTTTGCTCGACTGAATCTTATTCAATACTCCTTTGATGATTTCATCTTTCTGTTTTAAATTTTCTTTTAATGCAAAATACTGCTCGTTTTTTTTCTCGAGTTGTTTTCTCTCGTTACCTATTGTAACATCCAAGTGTGAAATCTTATTTGCAATTTCTTCAAGAGTATTTTTGGAATCGAGTAAGCGTTTTGTATTGTTGTGTATTATTTCTTCCTTCTCCTTGATGGTCGCGAGCATTCTTGCACACGATAGCGTGATTTGTTTGGCCTCTTCATTTTTCACCTCAATTTTATTCTGTATATCTCGTATCGCTTCATCAATTAATGCGATATGACTGAGTGTTTCTTTTTTTGTTATTTCTATTTGAGCCATCTCTTTTTTAAGAACTTCTCGATCATTTTCCAGTTTTTTCATCTTTTGTAAAACTGCTTGTCTCTGTGATTCCTGATTATTTATCTGCATTTGAACACGCGCGAGTTCTTGTAGGGTCGTATTATATTGGTTCTTAATAATGTAAAGAGATAAAGTCTTATATTCCTCCTTTAATTCTTGATATAATCGTGTTTGCCGAACCTGTCTCTTGAGACTCCTCAGCCCACGTTGCATTTCCGAAATAATATCTTCAAGCCTTACAAGGTCCTGGTCGGTGACCTCGAGTCGACGTTTTGTTTGTTCTCTCCGCTCCCGATATTTTAATATTCCAGATACATCATCGAACATCTCTTTTGTATCTCCATGGATTATTTTCTCAATTTCTGCGAGTTCGAGAAATGAATAAGTGAGCGTTCCGGAATTTAAAAAGAGAGCTTGAATATCTTGCAGGCGACATTTTACGCGGTTTAGAAAAAATTCACTCTCTCCAGTTTTATAGAAGCGGCGTCTTATTTCAAATTCGCCACCAAATTGTGGGAAATAGTCTTCGTTCTCGATGATTACTGAAACATCGGTAAAGCTGGCATCATTTTTGGAATCAACAGATTCGTAAATTAAATCCTCCATTTTATCGCAGCGCAGAGCTTTCATGCTCTGTTCACCAAAAATCCACCTTAAGGCATCGAAGATATTCGACTTGCCACTACCATTAGGACCGACAAATGCCGTTATTCCTGTGTTGAGCAGAATTCTTGTTTCATCACTGAATGATTTAAAACTGTATAATTTAATTTCTTTTATTTTCATAGTATCAAAATCAATCCTCTTCGTGTAAATATATTTCTCTTTCTAAAAATGGATGGTAGTCACTCCACTCCTTCTGATTTCCTCTATGTTTTTTTATCTCCTCAATCATCATTTCAACCTTTGAATCGAGATTATCTACAAAATGAAGAATTAATGCTTCTGGAAACATTGGCAGTTTTGGCGACCCCCATTCGAATTCTCCATGATGAGACAGCATCATATGGAGCAATTTTAATTTCAATTCTTCAGGGAATTGTGAAATTGCAGCAATTTTCCTTGAGACCATTTCATAACCGATGACGATATGACCGAGCATTTTTCCTCTTGTTGAAGTATGTATTTTTTTGGTATAGATGTATTCTTGAATTTTGCCTATATCATGAAGTAAGCCGCCAGCTATCAGAAGATCAGTATTGAGTGATGTATAAGTATCTCCCATGCCCGAGAGTAATTTTAAAACTTTCAATGTATGTACGGCTAATCCTCCAAGATAGGCATGGTGTACTCGCATCGCCGCGGGCGCTAATCGGAATTTCTCAACAAACGACTGATCATCAAAGAACATATCAATTATCTTTTTCAGAAAAGGATTAGTCACTTTCGTCCGGAATTCATCTATTTCTGCCATTATGGTATCGATATTTTCTTCACACTGTGGTAAGAAATCTGCTGGATCGATTTCATCGTTGGCAATTTGGCTGATTGAATTTACGACAATTTCTAACTTACCATTATACTCATTGATATTTCCGGTGACAAAAACAACATCGTTGACAGAGATGGTTTTTAAATCTCCAGCCACGCTATCCCAAGCGATACCTTCAATACTACCTGTCCGGTCTGTCAATTCGAGCATTGCATAGAAACCACCATCTTTTTTTTCCTTGAGTATTTTCTTCGAGAGGATAAATTTTTCTTTAACAGTATGTCCGGATTTCAGTTCACTGACGTATTGACTCTTCATTTTCGGTTAACAAAACAGTATGTATGTCCTTACAATTGTTCAATTCACGGTATTTTGATTGCCTTCAGTTATTTCTCGGGTGTTTCTAATCGAAGGATTTTTTTCTTGATGAGCGCCAATTTCTCGTGTAGGATACTCTCCTCTTTCTTTTCTGCTTCAAGTGCGCTACGGATTTCTTCTCTTTTCTGTGTGAGTGACTCAACTTCCTTGCTCAATTGAGTTTTCTGTTCTTTTAATGTCTCAAGTTTTTTGAGTGTTTCGGTTTCGACAGTCTTCAATTTTTCGACTGATTGAAATAGAGGATTGCTCTCTAATTCTGCCTTCTTCGTCGCATACTCTTTCTGTAGATTCGTCATTTTCTCAGTTATTTCTTCCAATCCTTTTTCTGTTTCTTCCTTTTCTTTCTTCAATGCCTGAACTTGTGGTGAAATAGTAGCTTCCTTCCGTCTGTTTAAATCTGCCACCAATTTCTTTTCGAGATTTCGATTCGACGAATACGTAATAAAGAAAATAATGAATGCAACAACGATACCAACTGCTAAGACAATTGGGTTTGGTGAGGCAGCAAGTTGACCGCTCACGATTTCTGGCTTGGCTTCGAAATAGATCGCACCGATTCTCTTCTGGCCGATTGTTATACTAAATCCACCTTCGTAGGTACCATTTTTTTCTCTCACAATACTTTCCCCAGATGTGAGAATATCTGTGTCATAGGTTTTCCCAATCATATTAGGATTACTCGAGGCGATTATCTTGTTTGTATTATCGACAAAATAGATAAATGTCATTTCAGGCTCATCACGGCGCAGACTCGTGATTATTTCATTCAATTTTGGGCTCTCATTCATAATAATAGCGTCTTCAACAAATGCTGCATGGGCAATGGTATTACCGACACTTGTAAATCTCTTGATTGATATTTCTTTAAGCGTGTTACTGCTGCCTGTTACTTCCTGACTGAAGAAATTCGGGCTGAGGAAAAAGAAGATTGAGAGAAAAATAACCAAGAGCAAAGGAATAAAGGAAGAGCTTGCTTTAGACATTTATCCTCCTAAGCTGATTGAGATACGATGACCTCCGCCGAGATCAAAATATGGTGAGTAGCAATAGTCGATGAAAATTTTGTTTACGGTTACGCCGAATCCGACTGTTAAACCGGCGAGGATATCGAGACCACTACTGCCTGTGCTCAGTGAAGAAAGGAGTGTATTATACGACGCCTTTAAAGCAAAAACTGGTGTGATAGAATATGTTCCTCCAATTCTAAGTCCGAAGCTTGAGAGTGCAGGCTTTATAATATCCACGCCAACCCAACTGTTGCTAAAATGCTTTACTCCACCGATCGTAATTTCATAGGGGAATGTCTCTCTTTCCTCTATAAAAGGTATTATACTTGAACCGATGTTTTTTATTGCAAGGCCGATTTGTATCTCGGGCTCAGCAAGGATATAGAGTGCACCTATGTCTATGCCAGCACCGAGTGAGTACAGTGAATCGATGTTTGCATACACTGCCTTAACAGAAATACCAAAGCCAATATCTTTGTAAACAAATCCTTTGCCAACATTGAGGTCTATATAGTGAACACCAAAACTGCCATATTCGTTTCCAAATTCATCTGTTTTTTTCATACTGCCACTGTAAAAATATCTCACGCCAATACCGATTTGGTTGCGTTCGTACCCTACAAAGCCGAAATGTGTACCACCAATATAGTTGAGATAAGATGTAGAGTAATAGGTATCGAGTGCAAATGCTAACCCACCTGGATTGTAGTGTACGCTGTATCCATCACCATAAAGACCATACCCCATTCCAGCTCGGTGTGCGATTGGATCGACGCCTAAATATTCAAAACCTATTGTTGTGACCAGAAATGCTATAAAAATTGACACCTTACCTCCATTTAAATTATTATACTAACAATAAAAAGAAAGTCAAGCACCTTTCGGATGTACAATCTCTATAACTCGGGGCAGCAATTTTTGATTTTTACTCAGAATATTATTGACAATCTTTGCGATAATCAAACCACATGCCAAGCCCACAATACCATAGGCCAGTGAATACGTATCGCTCTGCTGTGCCCCAATAAGTAAACCGGTTAAGCCGAGTATCACTGGTAAACCAAAGAGTAAAAAGAGCGCTAAGAATCCAATCCTGCTAGAGATTTCAACGTAGACTTCGTCGCCAATGTGAGCGCCAATACTATTTTCTGCTTCAATTATTCGGTCATTACCTGATGGTCGACAGAGATAACTGGCAGAACATGTTTTGCATGCCTCACATGACTGGAGCAGCACTCGTGCAGAATAGTGCGTTGTTTCAATGACCCTACCCATTTCTTGCATGAGAAAATTATACTATAAATCAGTGTTATGTCAATCTTTCGTGTGTAGGCAGCGCAAAACGTACTATGGTCTTGACATTCACGGGTATCTCGTTATAATAGAGCAGTTTAAGTTAGATGGAGGTTGTTCATGCGTAATATTTGGGCCTTTTTTATTCTCTGCTGTTCGCTTGCTTTTGCTGTCCAGCGTCCTGGAGCGGTTTTTTTGATGATCTGGCCAGGAGCACGTGCAACAGCTTTAAGTGGTTCATTTTCAGCAACTGCTGATGATGCCACAGCCTGCTACTATAATCAGGCAGGACTTGCATTTATGGAACAAACAGTCATATCACTACAACATGCCCCGTGGCTTCGTGGTCTTTACCCTGATATGTATTACGAATATGCTGGCATTACCAAGCCATTCAAGGTAGGAACATTTGGTTTGAATATAATTTATCTCACAACCGGCGAAACCGATGTACGTAATTTCGAAGGTGTGTATCTCGGAAGATATACAACGTTCGACATCTCGGTTGGCTTAAATTATGGATTCAAATTAAAACCAAATTTAGGGCTCGGGATTGGTTGGAAGTTTATATATTCATACCTTGTTCCGCCGTGGGTATGGAATAGAATGCCTGAATTAGGCATCCAGAGTGGTGGTATTGGTGTAACCTATGCCTTTGACGTCGGCGTTCTCTACAAACCATGGCCATTCTTATCTTTGGCATCAGCCTTACAAAATATTGGTCCTAATATCAGCTATACTGAGAGTGGAGCATCTGATCCGCTTCCCTATACCTTGCGGCTCGGTCTGAGATTC
>LJNI01000067.1 GCA_001303225.1 candidate division TA06 bacterium DG_78
GCCAATCACCCCAATACTTTTACCAACCTTTACTTTTTCCCCGAGATGAATTTGTGTAAGAAATTCCATTGATGGAATAACTCCATTAGCATTTTCATTTGGTATTGCCAGTTTTATACTCTTATGCGCGCCAACAGCGATATAAATTGCTTTATAACCTTTATCAAATAAATATTTTATTGTGAAATCGCGTCCTAATTTTTGGTTATTTTTGACTTCAACTCCAGCATTGATAATTCTTTGAATATCATCTTCTAATATTTTTCTTGGTAGTCGATATTCAGGAATACCTACTGCTAGCATTCCACCTATAATTGGTAATGCTTCGAAGATTGTAGGTGCATAGCCTTTTTGGACAAGGTGATATGCTGCCATCAACCCGGATGGGCCAGAACCGATGATCGCAACTCTATCGCCAGTCGGTTTCTTGATTGTTTTATTCTGTTTTTTACCATTACTAAAGTCAATTGCAGCCCTTTTCAGAGATCGGATGGAAATAGAATCGCCACCTTGGCCAGCACGACATTTGGTCTCGCAGGGATGATGACAGACCCGGGAACAAATACCCAAAAGTGGATTATCTTTTAGAATTATATCATATGCTTTGTCAAAGTCTCCTCTTGCAATGTAGGCAATGTATTGTGGTGCTTCAGTATCAATAGGGCACGTGTGTTGACAGGGCGAGGATATGATATGTTTACAAACCACTGCAGGACATCTTTTATACCTAATGTGCGCTTCATATTCGTCCTTGAAATATCGAAGCGTACTGAGAACCGGATTTGCGGCACTTTGACCAAGACCACACATTGAGGCATCTCGTACAGCAATCGCAAGTTCTTCAAGAATTTCTAAATCTGTGGCAGTCCCTTTTCCCTTTGTAATACTATCAAGGATCTCCCAGAGTCTTTGAGTACCTTCTCGACAAGATAAACACTTACCGCATGATTCATCGCGCAGGAAATTCATAAAGTATTTTGCGACATCAACCATACAGGTATCTTCGTCCATAACAATCATTCCGCCCGAACCCATCATGGAACCAACCTCTTTTAAACTCTCATAATCTATTGGTCGATTAAGAAGGTTTCTAGGTATGCAGCCACCCGAAGGACCACCGGTTTGTACAGCCTTAAATTTTTTATTCTTAGCTATTCCACCACCGACTTCGTAGATAATTTCTTTTAGAGTAATCCCCATGGGAACTTCAACGAGTCCAGTATTATTTATTTTACCTACGAGTGAAAAGATTTTTGTTCCTTTACTGCCTTCGGTACCGATTTCAGAAAACCATTGAGCACCCTTTAGAATAATTTGTGGTACATTTGCCCAGGTCTCAACATTATTGATATTTGTCGGTTTTTTCCATAAACCTTTTTTCACAGGATAGGGAGGACGTTGTTTAGGAACACCGATTCTGCCTTCAATTGCTGCGAGGAGAGATGTTTCTTCACCAGAGACAAAAGCACCTGCACCACGTACGACATCAATAGAGAAATCAAAACCGGTCCCCAAAATATCTTTTCCAAGTAATCCATAGTTCTCTGATTGTTTTATTGCTATCTGTAGCCGTTTTAAAGCTAGAGGATACTCAGTACGAACGTAGATATAGCCCTTTTGAGCCCCTATTGCCTTCGCTCCGATAGTCATTCCTTCGAGTACGGCATGGGGGTCTGCTTCCAAGACACTTCGGTCCATGAAAGCACCGGGGTCTCCTTCGTCAGCATTACATACCACATATTTCGTACCACCATTTTGTTTTTTGCATAGTTCCCATTTCAGACCAGTAGGAAATCCAGCACCCCCACGGCCTCTTAGTCCTGAATCTTTAATCTCTTTTATGATTTGTTCGGGAGACATCTCAGATAATATTTTTTCCAATGCTTTATAGCCTCCAAATGCAATATACTCATCAATATTTTCTGGATCGATACGTCCTCGGTTTCTCAAGACTATCAATCTTTGATGTTTGAAAAACCCGATGTCCATCATCTTGGGTATGGGTTTTTCTTCTGCAGGAGGTACATACATGAGTTTTTTTACCGGACGGCCTTTAAGGAAATGTTCTTCAACAAGGAAGGGAATATCTTCCTTTTTTAATTTTTGATAAAATATTCCATCCGGTTGTACAACGACAATCGGCCCGCGTTCGCAAAAACCATTGCATCCAGTAGAGATAACTGCTACCTCATCTTGTAATTTTCTTTTTGTAATTTCTTTTTCGAGTGTTTTTTTAATCTCAAATGAACCACTGGCTACACAGCCGGTTCCTGCACAGACAAGCAAATGCGTTCGATACTGTTTCAATGTAACCTCCTTGGTTAACGTTTAACGCTTGACGCTTTACGCATTACGCTTGGCAAATATCTTTTGGCGTCGTGCGTGTAGCGTATTGCGTTTGGCGTCAATGTGTTCTCTCGCTGCCCACAGCAAGAGCATACTCATTTAGAATATTCCCCTTTATAATATGTTCAGTTACGATTTTGCTCATTTTTTCTATAGTCAGGTCAACATACTTCACCGGCGGTTTTCCAGTTATTTCCACTGTTGCCATAGGTTCTCGGCTGCACAACCCTGCACAACCTGATGTCGTTACTATTACATCATTCAATTTTTTCTTCTTTATCTCGCTAAGCAATCCAGACAAAATTTCTCGGGCACCAGCTGCAATACCACATGTTCCCATATGCACAGTAATTTTCGCTCTTGACTTACCTTGTCTCAGAACAGCTGTTCTTCTAACTTTTTCTCTAATTTTTTCTAAGTCTCCTATTTTAAGCTTTTTCATCTTTTTTCTCCTTTCCTTGACCGACAACAGATATGGGATAACTAATAACAGTAATTTTTTTCATTGTAATATGATATCTGTTATCTGTTTTTCGGTTATCTGTCATCTCTTATTCTATGTTCCTTCCTGAATTCTCTTAAGTTCTCGTAAAATCCTTTTTTTCAATAATTCTAAAACCTCGGGTTGATTGATTAATACACCATTTAATTTTCTCTTTAAATATCTCGTATCAAATAAAAAACTTTTGCCATTTTTGGAATGTTTATAAATGAAATCAGCTTTTAATCCGTTGCTGGCGACTAATACAATAATGGTTTCTGCCATATTACCGATCGGTTTACGGTCAATATGGTCATACACAAATTTTGCAGTTACTCTGGTTCCCCTTCCTTTCTTTGATTTAATGTCAAAAGAACCTTCTGCTTCTTTTGTCGCTCGGGCGAGCATTGAAAGCCCCAATCCGATTCTTCTTATTTTTTTTGTACTGAAGAATGGGTCAAGAGCTTTTGTTAATGTTTTTTTATCCATACCTTTACCATTATCTTTGATCTTGACGACAAGCAGATTCTTATTCGTATCTTCTTCAATGGTGATTTCGACCTTTTTCGCCCCTGCTGCAATAGAATTTTCAACAATATCCAATATGTGCAAAGAAAGATCTCTCATGCTAATACTCAAGCTTTATCTTCCTGCCTTGTTGGTTCATAAATGCTTTTTTTATCTCATCTATTGTCGGTTTTTCCAAAAGAAAGGTTGTAGAAGTACAACCAATGTCCTGTAAAAAATGAGCATCTGATGCACATATCAATGGGTAATTCTCTATCTGGGGGAATTTCTTTATTGCCTCAGACCTACTGATGATTGGTGAGATTTCGAGTGCATCGAGCTCAAGGTTGTCGGGGATAAATCCTAACTGGCCGATAATACTATAGGTCTCACGGTCAATGTGTGATGCAATCACTAATCCACCGAGGCTATGGATTTTATTGACTAGTTCTTTTAAAGTTAGACTGGTTGCGGTTATCAATAATCGTTTATTATACCCTTCTACTTCATCGAATTCATTGACAATTATTTGTTCACCAAAGAGTTTTTCATCATTTTCTTTCGATGGAAGATGTTCATAAACACTTTTTTGAAGAACTAAAACATGCTCGGAGTTATCAAAGAATGCAATGAGATGAACTTCTTCACTCGTTGTGACTTCCATACCAGCTAAAACCGTTATTTTTTCTTTCGATGCACTTTTTTGTGTTGCTTCGATATTCTCTGCAGAATTATGATCGCAGATACCAATAATATCCAGCTTATTAGCGATAGCTCTATCAACGATTCTTTTCGGGGACATCGTTAAATCTCCACAGGGCGATAAGCAAGTGTGGATATGCAAATCTGCTTTGAAACATTTTAGCATTAATGCGTTCCAGATATTCCCGATTCATATAATTTACCGACGAGTTCAAATGCAGGTAGATCACTGGTCATGATTGGTATCCCTTCTTCATGAGCCTTCTTTACAGTTTCTCCATCAGGTTTTCTTCTATTTATAATTATTATGCCTGCTAGCTCTTTTAATTTTGCTACTGCGACGATGTTTGGATGACCCTGAAGAGTAACCCAGATGTTATCTTTCTGACTGTTCGCCATCACATCGCTTAAGAGGTCACTTATGTAACCTCCAGATACCTCTCTTTTTAAAAATTCCTTTCCGGAGATAACTTCAAGATTGAAGATTTTCACTATTTCTGCAAGTTTATGTTTTCTTTTTTTCATATTTGCCCTCCCCTTTACTCCTTTTTATTTTTATATAAATACAATCTTCTAATTTTGCTTCACCTCGTGCTACATCTTCTGCAAATGTTATGCAATCAGGAGCTCCACACAAACCACAGTCTTTCCCTGAAAGCTTTCTTGCAATCTTTTCTTTAAATTTTAGTTTTTTTATTGCCTTGGTGCGGTCCGTATCAAGCGGTGGAAAAGGTTTTGGTTGGACTGATGATTCGAATGAAAAAAATTTATCATTGTATAATTTTTTTACGAAATTGCTATCGACTCTCTTCTTGCCACCATACATCCTTATAAGCCTGAGGGCATTACTCTTGGCGATAAACCTATTTTCAACAGTTAAAGGACCACCAACACAACCATCCGGGCAGATAAGGCACTCAAGATATTCAATATCTTTTAATTTACCGGATTCGACATCTTCAAGGATCTTGATCGTGTCATGTAGTCCAGAAACCGAAACACAGTTGTGATATTTAAGAGCCCTGATCTCTCCGCCAGGGATTGACCAGCCGATTCCGATGCCGCTGATGCGGTTTTGTGTTTGTAGTATTGAAGGTCGGCCAAGTTTTTTAATCTTCATCATAATTGAATTATAAATCTCTCGGATTGATATTGCACCGTCAAGAAAAGATTTTTTCATCGTTGCTGGATGATTGATAGAAACCATTTTTGCAGCACATGGTGTTATATGGATGATACCTATGTCTTCTTTCAATAAATTTTTCTCTTTCGATAATTCATCTCTTAAATTCTTTGCTGCAATTTCTCGTGGCGGTTCGATCGGGACGATATTTTTACATAAGGTTGGAAATAATCTCTGAATGAGTCGAACGACGACAGGACAGGTAGAAGAGATTATCGGTCTCGGTGATTTATTTTCGTCGAGATATTGTTCAATGGCGAGACCTACCATTTCACAGACCAGAGCTTCATCATACACATGATTGAAGCCAATTTCTTTCAAAACCGAGAGGATTTCATGAGGCATTATGTGATGACCAAATTGGAAATAGAGTACAGGAGAAGGCAAGGCGACCTTATATTTGAATCTATTCAGGTCGGCTGATGATGTTGTGATTGGAACTATTGCATTTTGAGGGCACACTCTCATACACTCGCCACAATCGATGCATTTTCCATACGCAATGTTTGCTTTTTGATTTCGGATTCTTATTGCCCTTGTCGGACATATCTTCATACAGGCAACACAACCGATACATTTCTTCTTGTCGATTCTTATCGAGTGAAATAAACTAGTTTCAGCCATTTTTATTATTCAGGTTGATTTTTATTTCAAGTTTAGTTCCTTCTCTAATCGTCGAATTGATATTAAAAACATCAGAGTTCTTCTTTATATTTGGTAGACCCATACCAGCACCAAATCCCATTTCTCTCATCTCTTCTGTTGCCGTTGAGTAGCCTGGTTGCATTGCTAAATCGATATCTTTTATTCCTTGTCCCCTGTCTTCGATTTTTAATAGAATTTTATTAGAATAGACATAAAGATGCATCTTGCCATGTCGGGCATACATGACCACATTCATCTCTGCTTCATATGCTACAATTGCGACCCTGCGGATGATATCGCTATCAATGCCAATATCTTTAAGTATATTTCTAATCTTAATGGACGATTCACCTGCATTAATAAAATCTCCACCCTTGATTTCAAAGTTTTGTTGTAAGAGTATTTTTGATTGCATTATTTACCTTTTTTACTTGATGCTCCCTTTATGCCATTGGAATATAAAGTTCCACAGGCTTCAAACATCTTTAATTTAGTTACAAGAATAGGTATTTTGCTATTTTGGGCAAGTTTTATGGTGTCAGCTGGTGGGTTTTTCCCACGTACAAATACAATTGCACAGACACCAGCGATTTCGCACGTTCTTACTACCTGTTTGTTTGTTAATCCGGTCACGAGTATGGTGTCAGCTACTGAACAGGGTTCTGAAAAGGCTAAGACATCACTCATAAGATCTGATGCTTTTGCAAATTTTATATCAATAATGGAATCGCGGGGACCAACGAGAAATTTCGCGTTGAGAAGTTTTATTATTGCGTCGAGCGTCACTTTTTCTTTTGAGATTTTTTTGTTTTCTTCTTTTGATATTTTTTCAAAATTGGATTAACTTTTTGTACTGTGGTTTGTCCGTGATACTGACCATCGACAACGACTATTGGAGCCAAAGCACATGCTCCAAGACAGTTGACCGTCTCTAATGTGAACTGGTTATCTTTGGTCGTACAGCCTGGATTTATCCCTAATGCTTCTTGAATACGATCGAGGACTATCGGCGCACCACGTACATGGCACGCAGTGCCGAGACAAACAGTACACAGATGTTTCCCACGGGGGGTCAGACTGAAAGCGCGATAAAACGTCGCAACACTGTAGATATCGATAAGAGGGACACCTAATTTAATTGAGATCATTCGTAGCGCATCGGGTGGAAGCCAATTATATTTTTCTTGGATATCTTGTAGGACAGACAATACACTCGATTTACTAGTTGGATACTTGTCAATAATTTTAGAAACGGTCTTCATGTTTAATTTCATAGAACTCCTTTCACAGTGATAACTATTATACCTATTTTTGGACTAAAGTCAATGATGGAATTGCATTTTTCAATATAACAAAATGCAATAGTGGAATGGGACGATTAGGTATGAAATTGAATGATTCGTTGAATCACAACAAAGACTGGGCTGCGTCACGCCCAGCCTTTATTGCGTTACTGACCCTGTTTAATTCCTGCCAATTTTACCAAACATTCTTACTGAATTGGCAACACGCTTAACCGCAAGTATATATGCGGCATTGCGCATATTGGTTTTATACTGATCAGAAATGCGGACTACATCCCAGAAGGCTCTCTGCATCATTTGCCAACACCTATTTTTGACTTCATCTTCTGCATAGAATAGCCTTTGAACATCCTGGACCCATTCGAGATATGACACAGTTACACCACCGGCATTGGCAAGTATATCAGGGATCATGAAGACATGCTTATCACCTAATATTTCGTCGGCTTCGGTTGTTGTTGGACCGTTCGCACCCTCACAGATTATTTTTGCTTTAATCTTAGACGCATTTTTACTATGAATCATTCCTTCGATTGCACAAGGAAGGAGAATATCACAGTTGATCTCAAGCAACTCTTCATTGGTGATCGAGTGATATTTATTAAATCCTTTGACACTTTTGGTCTTGACCACATAATTATCAAGTTCTGGTATTTTAATGCCGTTTTTATTGAATATTCCACCATAGATGTCAGTTATGGCAATTATTTTGCAACCATAATCATAGAGTAAGCGGGCAATAGAAGACCCAACATTACCATATCCGATAATACCTACCCGTTTTCCTTCGAGTGGATATTCAAGGTGCTTTGATGTCTCAAGCAAGCTATAGTACATACCAAGTCCTGTGGCGCCAGATCTTCCTTGTGAACCGCCAATTTCTAACGGCTTGCCAGTAACCACTGCAGGCTCAAAATGTCCGATATATCGGCTATATGCATCACATATCCATGCCATTGTCTGGGCATTGGTCCAGACATCAGGAGCAGGAATATCTTTTTGTGGTCCAATAATTTCCTTAATTGCATAGGTATATTCCTTGGTCAGTTTTTCAAGTTCACTCTCACTCATGTCTGGCGGATTACAAATTACAGCTCCTTTTGCACCGCCAAGTGGTAGGTCTAAGACTGCACATTTCCAGGTCATCCACGCAGCTAATGCCTTACACTCACTTAATGATGCATCAGGACTATAACGTATACCACCTTTACCAGGACCTCTTAACGTAGAGTGCTGTACCCGATACCCGGTATAAGTCTCTACCTCACCATTATCCAGAGTAATGGTCATATGAACAGTGAGCTCTTTTTCTGGAAACTTTAAACGATTATATATCCACGGTTCTAAATCAAGTGTTTTTGCAGCCCTTTCATATTGTAGTGTAGCTTCAATAAAAGGGTCATATTTTTTCTCTCTAATTTTGCTATTATTTATTTTTACCATGTTAGCCTCCATCTACTGGATTATAGTGCAAGATTTGTGCCAGGATTATCTCTTGAAATTTTGAATATTTTTATTTGCAATTATAGCATTTTGCTATAAATTATTGCACAATGCGATAATGAAATTTGATAGATCGCCTTGATTATTGGATTTTTTTTAATTTTCTAAACAAAGAGGTGAGGTGTATTCCAAGAATCTTTGCGGCTTTGGATTTATTACCTTGTGTATACTTTAGTACTTCTTTGATATACCTCTTTTCTAATTCATCGAGGTTAATAAATTCAGCATTGTCAGTTATTTTCTGAACAATTGGAATTTTCTTTTTTGTCCTTATTTCTAACGGTAGGTGTTCGAACAAGATTTCTTCTGTTTGATGTAATGCCATTATTCTTTCAATGATATTTTTTAGTTCGCGCGCATTACCTGGCCAATCATATTCCACAAGCACCTTGGCTGCCTCTTCTGATATACCTTTGAATGATCTATGTAACTCCTGGTTGAAGTCTTGAATAAACGAGAGGACAAGAGGTATTATATCTTCTTTACGTTCTCTTAAAGGCGGGATTGATATCGGCACAACATCTAAACGATAGAAGAGGTCTTCTCTAAAATCTCCCTGTTGTATTGCCTTTTTTAAATCCCTATTTGTTGCAGTAATGATTCTAATATCAATCCTAATTTGACTGGTACCTCCTAATCTTGTAAATGATTGTTCTTCTAATACCTTGAGTATCTTGGCTTGTAAAGGTAATGGCATATCTGCAATCTCGTCCAAAAAAATAGTTCCGTGGTCAGCCTTTTCAAAAAGGCCAATTTTGCGACGCCGTGCATCAGTGAATGCACCTGGTTCGTAGCCAAAAAGCTCACTTTCTAAGAGGTTTTCTGGTATCGCAGCACAATTTATTTCGATAAATTGCTCATCGACCCTTGGACTATTATAATGAATTGCCCGGGCGAGGAGGCCTTTACCTACGCCACTTTCTCCTTTTATTAAGACCGTTGTTTTTTCTAAAGATGCTACTTTACGAGCAGTTTCGAGTGCATCAAGCATCTTTTTATTCTTTGCAATGATTCTGTTAAAATAATATTTTCCTTTTTCTGTTTCGACTGTTTCTAGGACCCTTATCTTTAGAGACTGAAGTTCAATAGCACGCGCTACACTTGCCTTCAAATCACTGATTTTGAATGGTTTAAGCAAGTAGTCATAAGCACCCAATTTCATTGCTTGTATCGCCTTTTCAATTATTTCATAGGCGGTTATCATGATCACCGCGGTGTTTGTATCAGTTTCTTTAATCTGTTTAAGAACCTCTATACCATCAATGCCAGGGAGCATGAGGTCGACAAGAGCCAGGTTTGGTCGATGCTTTTTGAATATTTCTAGCCCAGTTTCCCCTGAATCAGCAAGGAGTATTTCGTATCCTTCCTTTTCAAGGGCCTTTTTTAGATTACTTAATGTCAAAACTTCGTCATCTATGATTAAAATTGATGCTGGCATTATTCAATAACCTCAGATTGAACCTTTGCTTCTTGTCTAATGGGTAAATGAATGATCACCTCAGTACCTTTAGTAACTTTGCTTTGTATTTTTATCGCCCCACTATGATTTTTTATATAACTGTAACTAATACTCAATCCAAGACCGGTTCCCTCGCCCTTTTTTGTAGTGAAGAATGGTTCAAAAACCTTTTTTAGATCATTCTCGGATATTCCAATTCCGGTATCGATAACACGTATTTCAATTAAATCTTCAAACTTTACCTTATTCGTTATTATCTTAAGAGTTCCACTATTGGACATCGCCTGCGCAGCATTGATAAAGATATTAATAAAGACCTGTCTTATCTGATTGACATCTGCAGTAATCTGAGGCACTGCTTCTGAAA
Organism: candidate division TA06 bacterium DG_78; assembly: GCA_001303225.1. Lineage (GTDB taxonomy): Bacteria > Hydrothermota > Tepidihabitantia > SM23-42 > SM23-42 > DG-78. The sequence continues at coordinate 10,498 of LJNI01000067.1, forward strand.
GATTCTTTTCTATCTTGATTTTTTTGAAAAGTGGTTGGTGTTGCAAAAATGAGATTGTTTCAGATATCAATTTGTTCAAGCTTATTTTTGTAAATTTGGGTGGGGTAGGCCGAGCAAAATTGAGTAGACCACGTATTGTTTCAGAAATTCGGTATGCACTGTCTAAGACTTCCTTCGCTTTGGTTTTCTTCTCCACATCACGTTCTTCCTCGAGCATGAGTTCGATAAACGATGTGATACCTAATAAGGGATTATTTATTTCATGAGCGGCACCTAATGCGAGCTGACTCAAGGCAGATAGCTTTTCGTAATCAGCCATCTGGCTATACATTTTTTCCTGCTCGGTGATGTCGTTTATTAAGAGTGTTGCACCGATAATTTCATCAATACTTTTTATTGGAAAGCCCGCAACACTGAGAATGGTATTATGACCATCTAGGGTGACTGGAATTTTTTCAATAAAAAAAGGTCCTTTGTTATTTATGGTATTTTCAATCCGCTTCTTGATTTCTTTATTTTTTAATATGGAGAATGATTTGTAGAGATTAGCATTTATTTGAATTTTCTTCTCCGTGGTGAAGTTTTTAACAAAATCATTGCAATATGTTATTCGAAGACTTTTGTCAATTGCAATAAGACCACTCGAGATACTATCTATGATATTCTTAATATATTCTTCTGAAATACGAATCTGTTTACTCAGTGCTTCACAGTCATGTAAACGCCTTCTCAATTCTACGTTGATAGTATTGATTGTATTTTTTTTATGGCTTATTTCGTCAAGTGCAGATTTCAATGTGCTCGTGAGATTTTTCAAAAGGTTTGTGACCTGTCTCGAGAAAACGATCGAGGAGAAGATTAAAAAACAACCAAAGATAAAGAAGATGTAAAACATAATTCTCTTTAATGTGACCGCCGGGGCAAGGGCTTCATTGACATCCAT
>LJNI01000173.1 GCA_001303225.1 candidate division TA06 bacterium DG_78
CCCAAACATAAAAAACTGGAACCGCTCGACAAGCTGGTCATTACTGCGGTGTACCTTGGCGAGAGGTGATATGATCTTGGGGTGATCGATTGCAAACGTCGGTTCGACAAGTTCTTTTCGGACCAATTCGTTGAATAATTTGTCTACCTTGGCGCCAGTTGTCAATTTTTTGTGTTCGATACTAAACTTCTCGCAGACAGTACTGAGTTGTTTATCAGTCGCAGCAAGCACATCAAACCCGACTTTATGATTGAGACTATCTACATATTTTATTCTTCTAAACGGCCTCTTAAATGTAATTTCCTTGTTATTAAACTTCAATGTTTTTGAACTGTTTACGTTAGTTACTAAATACTCGATGAGTGTTTCAGTAAGAGCCATCATACCTTCATAATCAGTATACGCCTGATACAGTTCAACCATAGTAAATTCGGGATTGTGGAGACGATCAATCCCTTCATTTCGAAAATCTCTACAGACCTCATACACTTTTTCATAACCGCCTGTAATCAACCTCTTGAGATACAGCTCATCGGCTATTCTTAAAAACATATCCTGTTCAAGGGCATTGTAGTATGTTCTAAAAGGCCGAGCTGCTGCACCACCATAAATTGGCTGCAGTATTGGCGTCTCTACTTCAACAAAACCTCTATCATCGAGAAATGTACGCATTAATGCGATCAATTGTGCCCTCTTTTTAAATAACTCACGTTGTACAGAATTGACAATCAGATCAAGGTACCGTTTTCGATATCGAATTTCAACATCCTTCAGACCATGCCATTTCTCCGGCAACGGTCGGAGCGCTTTACAGAGCATCGTAAATTCTTCGACGAGTATAGTGATTTCACCAGTCTTGGTTTTAAAGACTTTACCCTTTACACCAATAATATCACCGATATCAAAATGCTTAAAGAGGTCCATCTGCTCTGACAAAACATCATGCCTCAGGTAAACCTGAAGCTTATCAGATTCATCACCGAGAGTAGCAAAAATTGTCTTACCATGTCCACGAATTGTAAGGATACGACCGCACATCGCAATGACTGTCTCAGATTGGCTCAGTGTTTCAAAATCTTTTTTTATCTGAGCAAAAACATGCGTCCGCGAAAATGTATAGGGATAGGGATTAATTCCTGCATCCCTTAAGCTTTCGAGTTTCTTGAGCCGCTCTTCCATAGAAAATGATATTCCAAAAAGGCTAAAAGTCAAGATATATATACTGTTACTGACACTACATTGAGTGAACACTGATGGACCAAAATCACATCCATATTGACATAAAACGTTGTATAGGTAAACTCTTGTAATGACCAATAGTGAGATACGGCGGAAAATTCTTGAAATGTTGTACGAGCGTTTCAAAGAACATCCTTACTATAGAATAACACCAAAAGAGTTTAGAGAAGTTCTGGATATCGATCTCAAAAAATTATACTACAATATTATTTATCTCGAGGAAAAGGGACACGTTGAATTACAGAAACCACTGGAGGGAAACCTCTTTGTTGGTGCACGTATAACCACGAAGGGAATTGATCTCATTGAAGATGAATACCAATTTAATATCCTATACCCAGTTGTTCAACTGAAAACATCTACCCGAACACATTTCCTACAAGAATTCGATGAACTCATTAAAAAAATACAGTCTATGGACACAATGAATAATGATACTAAAGAACTCATCATCGAAGAAATTGTTGAGATAAAAAGTGAACTAAAAAAACCTGAGCCGAGTTATTCCAAGGTAAAATCACTAGTAGAAAAAATTAAAGAGAAAAATTCTACTCTCAGCACTCAGGTTATGGCTATTATAGAAAATCCAACCATTGTCGATAAATTACGTTATTCACTAAGAAAAGAATTATAGATTCACAGCATTCGAGCGAGGTGTTTTGGCGGTGCAGAATAAAACTGCACTGTATCCGATAAATACACCTTTTCTGGCTCTTCATATCGTATCTCAACCTGAGGATGTTGTTCGGTCGCCCACATGATAGTATCAATGGTCCTCATCAAGGCAACGCCGAGCAAAAATGCTGCTGTAGCATACACGAGATGTCTCGGCAAACCCTGCAACACGCTTTTTTCTCTCACGCTGCCTTTCTGTACTGTCTTGTGTATGCGTTTGTACACTTTGTGCGAAGGCTGGAATTTCAGTGAATCTCTTAAAAGGTTAATCAGTGTCTCTTTACCTGCAAAGTCCTTTTGACAATGTGAACATTTACTAAGATGTTCATTCACTTTAATCTCTAATGATTGTTCGAGTTCATCCAAAAGGTAATCCTCAACATATTTTTTTATTTTTTCACATTTCATGTATTCTCCTTGCCAATTTTACCCAAATCTATGATTTGGTTGTAAAATTGAGCATCCCGAGCATAAGCGAGGGGAGCCAATTTCCCCCATTTGGTTGTAAAATTGAGCATCCCGAGCATAAGCGAGGGGAGCCAATTTCCCCCATACAAATATCGTTCTTTTTAGTTACCATGGCTCTCAGTTTTTTAAGCGCCTCGTGTATTCTTGATTTCACCGTTCCAAGAGGGCAACACATAATATCGGCAATCTCTTGATAGCTCATACCATCATAAAATTTCAAGACGAGAACAGCCCGCTGTACTTCAGGGAGTTCAGCCAGTAATTTTTGAAGTATTATTTCTTTCAGCAAAACAGGCATTGGGTTATTCATCTGATATGTAAACGTCTCTTCAGAAAACATAACCTCTCCGCTATGTTTGCGAAAGAATTTGTAGCATGCATTAGTTGCCACACGGTACAGCCATGCCTTTATATTCCCATCGTGAGTGAAGTCAGAATTCGCAAGTTTGGTAAACGTCTCAACCAAAATGTCTTCAGCGTGATGCCAATCACCGAGAAGGCGTACACAGTAATTGAATATTCCCTGACTGTACCTCTGGTACAGGGTCTCAAATGCTTTCTCATTACCTTCCTTAAAGAGCCGATAGAGTGCAGAGGCTTCGAGACCGTGGTAATCTATAATTCCTCCTGGAATTTTTTTATCAATTCTAAAATTCGTTTATCTCCCGGATTATCCTTCAAACATTCGGCAAGTATTTTTATAGCCACTTCTGATTGACCATAATCATGGTGGTAAACCAAAGCAATATCCTGTTTTACATCCGAACTGACTAATGGCATGTTGAGCACCATTTTATAAATACTGTCAGCTACTTCGTATTCACCCATAGCAAAATAGATTGATGCCTCATAATAGTAAGGCATATACTCCCAGCGATTACTCACAAAACGACGAGCAAATCTTATTGCTCGTAATGCCTCTGTGTATTCTTTTTGTTCCTTCAGTGCGGTTGATAACATCCTTGCAGAAGCAGCGTAATTAGCAGCTAAATTTTGAATATTCGCATTAAGTGTCTCGAGCGAAACAGAAAAAATTTTATCGTAGTTAAACTCCTCATAGAGTAACTGTTTCGTACGTTCTATATTGACACTCTCTTCACCAATTTCATACACCTTACCTGATAACCTTAGAGAAACACCATAACGCTGAGGTTCATACACGGTCGTTGCGAATACGACAGGTCTCTCGTTTTGTCTCAGAAGCATTTTTATTAATTGATCAGAGATTGTAACAAATTCTCCGGTGTCATCCATATAGTGTTGTGTGTTGTCTAATTCTCCTTCGGACATCTGTAATGGTAAACCTTGCCTCTGGAGGAACTGCACATACTCTTTAAGATTAAAGAGACTCCGATTGACAATGAGCACATCAGTCCTCACTCCTCTCACTTGTAGATACCACGCAGGATAGGTATCATTATCACCATTCGTAATAAGAATACCATTATGCGGTGTCGATTTGAGCATATTCTCATTGAATTCCAATAATACCTCGAAATCCATTACATTCCGAAAATTTAATTTTGCCTCTTTTGTCCAAATATCACTGATTTTTTTAAATGGTTCATCGTCTGCCCAAACATGTAGGAATAAATCCATCCAAGCAAAACTGCGATATAGCTTAACAAACTCGGTAACAATTTTTAGAACATCATTATCTTCATAGAGATCAAAATGGCTCAGGTTGAATGGCTCTGGTTCTATTGCAGTGAGCATAGTAGATGAGAGAGAAACCAACCCATCACCTGACTGTTCTTCTGGCAACACACCTGGGAATTCAACTTTTCCACTCAGTGATGCTGGATTCTTATCCTCTTGAGGATCTTTTAACCAACCGCCGCGCAAATTCTTATGTGTTTTAATCCAGTCAATGAGTTCTGATTCAGGTGCGAGATCTTGTGCATGCTCACCCAGACCATCGATGAGAAAGAAACGGTACGGACTCTTTCCCTTTTTCACACTATCCAAATGAGCGAAGTTCGATCCATAAAATGGTGTACCAATTGTAATTATTGCTGGCGACAAGTCCCTCTGATACAATGCTGTGTCTGCAACGTAACGATGAGTAATTAATCCCCCAATGCCGAAACTAACAACATCTAACGTAAATTCACCATACTGATTATGCAGATTTCTCAACTCCTCAGCGAGGAATAGTGCATTATCTTCAATAGTATTTCCAGTTGGATAAATAAATTCCCAAATAGGTAAACGATAACCTCCCCACCGTAAAGCTCTCGAGAACTCCTTCACATAATCGCTCACATAGATGTCACAGACGATCAGTAGAGCTTCTTTGCTATCCGAATGATCAATTATACCATATGTACCAGGTTTACTAATAACGTAATATCTACCACCATGCCATATGTTAGCTCTCAATGTATCACCCTTGATCTCTGTTTTAGCAAGCGGAACAAAACCATTACCAATATGGGCACCGAGTGTCGTACTCTCTGCTTGCCCAGGACACGAAAATACTACTGGTTTATTAAAAATAAGATTCTCTGGTGTAATAATGAATTTTTCACCGGTTAGGATAAAACCCTGGCTGTACATCCTCCTCGTTACGATTTTCCTTTCGATCCTAATGAGTGTTGTCTCTGCAATGCTATTCTTTGGTATCTCAAATGTTGCATTGCCTATTTTAAGAACGCCTCCCTGTGGCGTCATTATATGTTCAACATATGATGGAACACAATTTATGCACATTAAAATGAGCACACATTGCGATAATTTTTTCATACTACCTCCTATAACTATAATCCACTTGAGGTAGGAAAAGTTCAATCAGAATGGATGTGTTAACCGTCGATATTTCTGAGTTCTTCTTCGCCAAAGCCGAAGTAGTGACCTATTTCGTGAATTAAAACTTTACTTACCCATTCCCGAATTTCCTCTTCATTACGACTGAGATGCTCAATATTATTTTTGAAGAGTGTAATTTTGTCTGGCATAACATTACCGTACCAGAAACCCCTCTTTTTCAGAGGAATCCCTTGATATAATCCCAATAGAGATTTTTGTGCAACGGGTTCATCTTCAATAACAATTTCAACATTTTCCAATTTTTTCCGGAAAATTTTTGGTAGTTTTTTAAAAATATCATGAACGATCTCTTCGAACTCTTCGTTCTTCACTGCAGGATTACTCGCGCGATATTACGGGGTGTATCTTTTTTACCAATTTTTCTCAAATTCTTCCTCATCTCAACAATCTTGTCTGGATGAGATAAGAGAGCGGATATTGTTCGTTTTGCATTATCTTTTGTAAGCCTCAGTGCTGCACCATGGCCAATAAAAAAATCTTCGTTTTTATCTTCAAGCCCAACAATAGAATTTGCAAATAGAAGACACGACCAACCGTGCCTTTCCTTTAAGTTTTTTTATTCTTTCCATTACCTCTTTATTTTCACCACATAATACCAAAAGATCGTAATCAAAATCAACAATCTCTCGTACAATCTCGAACCATTCTCCACCGAAAACCTTACTTCCCATCACGACGGCTGAAATTCTTGTTTTGGATAAACCGAATCGTTTCTGCGCAGCATCTTTATTGATTTCGTGTTCGAGCTCGAGTGCTACAGGAATTCCGTAAGGGAAAACCTTGTTCTTACTTACTCCATACGACAAAATTTGTTCGGTTAAAGACTCGTGCGGTATGAAATAGTGATCAATCTCATTATTCACCCAGTGTGGATGAACGTAATAATCGGTCACAACGATCCCTATCTTATAGTGGTAATCATTTTTGTACAACGCAGAAAAATACCCAGGTGAAAAATGACTACAAAATACATAATCTGGTTTAAATTTTTCCAGCAGATCTCTGAAGTTGTAGACAAGCGCCCTGTGCATTATGTACAGCAGTTTTGACGAACCAGAATCAACACCCACACTACCATAGAAAAATTTGAGTAACGCTCTTGCCCTCCTCTGTCCAAAATCATAGATTTTTGTATACG
>LJNI01000068.1 GCA_001303225.1 candidate division TA06 bacterium DG_78
GCACTTACTCAGAAGTCATGTATGTCTGAATCAGAAATTATTCAGTATGTGTCTGCTCGACCAAAGCGGGTGAGGCGTATTCTTTCCCAATTAGTAAGAGAGCAATTCTTAAAAATTAAACACCGCGAGTACACCATTGCATGAGGTTTTGTGATATCAAGACACTTAAGCCTTGACACATGAGAAATTGTGTCTATAATGAGTCAGTGTAATCATTCTGTCCGTCATTTCCATATGATTATGTTTGTGATTACCCAGGATATTCATGGACGTATTGGAATCTTGGTGGTGGATTGTTTATTGAAATCTCATATTATCTTTTCCCCCTTTGTTTTTAGTTGACAAAACTAAACTTTTGGATATAATATACTGTCTAAAGGGCGAATAGCTCAGTTGGCTAGAGCGTCTCCCTTACAAGGAGAAGGTCACCCGTTCAAGTCGGGTTTCGCCCATAGAGCTAGTGTTCTGTACGTGTAATAAAAGGAGAAGAGACGTGCCTAAGGGACATAGAGGTATACGAGGAGGGTTGAAACCTCATCTCGAAGATCCCTATCTATCGAGGAAAAGCTATAGAGAACCAACACTCTGCCCCCGCTGCGGCCTTGTTTACAAGCGACGGCGTTGGCAAAAAATAGCTGATTTCGACCCAAAAATGGCAGTGGAGCATCACAAGTGCCCTGCATGTCGGAAAGAAGAAGACCACTATGTGATGGGGATTGTTTATATTAAGGGTGATTTTTTTGAGCAGAGGCGTGAAGAAATTATAAATATGTTAAAGAATGAGGAGAAAAAAGAGATTATTCATAACCCTCTCGATAGAATCATTGATATAGTTGAGGATAAAGACGCTGTGAGAGTGGAGACAACGTCAGAGAATTTAGCAGTTCACTTAGGTCGTATGCTCTATCATTCGTATGGTGGTGATGTCGAGTACAAATTCTCTGATGAACAAAAATTGGCGAGAGTTTTTTGGCATAGAGAAAAGAAGGAGGTAAAATGAAAATAAAACCACTACATGATCACATTCTTGTTGAAAGGATTGAAGAAGAGATAAAGAAAGGTGGTATTATTATCCCTGATACGGCAAAGGAAAAGCCTCAGCAGGGAAAGGTAATTGCAGTAGGCGATGGCCGTAGAGACGAAAAAGGAAGTAAAATTCCATTGGCAGTGAAGAAAGGAGATCTTATCCTCTTTGGTAAATATTCAGGTTCAGAGATTAAGCTTGCCGATAAAGAGTATTTAATCATTCGTGAGGATGATATTTTAGGTATCATTGAGAAAGAAAAATAGAAAAAGGAGATTAAACTATGGCAGCAAAAGAGATTAAATTTAACGAAGAAGCAAGACGAACAATCTTAAAAGGAGTTAAGATACTATCCGATGCAGTCAAGGTTACCCTCGGTCCGAAAGGGAGAAACGTGGTTCTCGAAAAGAAATTCGGTGCACCGACGATAACGAAGGATGGTGTGACCGTTGCGAAAGAGATTGATCTCGAAGACAAATTTGAAAATGTGGGTGCCCAGATGGTTAAGGAGGTTGCATCGAAGACTTCGGATGTTGCAGGCGACGGAACAACCACAGCAACAATCCTTGCCGAGGCAATTTATCGGGAGGGCTTGAAAACCGTGACCGCAGGTGCCAATGCAATGGAAGTAAAAAAAGGCATCGACAAGGCGGTGGAGGTTGTCGTTGAAAGTCTCAAAGGACTATCGAGAGAAGTTAAAGGATCGACCGATATTGCCCAAGTCGCCACAGTTTCTGCGAACAATGATGAGACAATCGGTGCAAAAATTGCTGAAGCCATGGATAAAGTTGGTAAAGACGGAGTCATAACTGTTGAAGAAGCAAAGGGCATGGAGACAACAGTGGATGTTGTGGAAGGAATGCAGTTTGATCGTGGTTATCTTTCACCATACTTTATCACCAATCCGGATCGCATGGAGTGTGTACTTGAAGATGCCTATATTTTGCTGTATGAAAAGAAGGTAAGTGCGATGAAAGATCTTCTACCTATTCTGGAGAAGATTGCCCAAAAAGGAAGCCCTCTTTTAATAATCTCTGAAGAGGTTGAGGGTGAAGCTTTGGCAACATTGGTTGTTAATAAGATACGCGGAACGCTTGCTGTTGCTGCGGTTAAGGCACCTGGTTATGGTGATCGAAGACGGGCAATGCTTGAAGACATTGCTGTTCTCACCGGGGGAAAACTTATATCTGAGGATATAGGTCTCAAATTAGAGAATGTTCAGATTGCGGATCTTGGTCACGCAAAGCGGATTACTATTGATAAGGAAAATACGACAATCGTTGAAGGCGTTGGTAAAAAAGCTGATCTCCAGGCAAGGATTACCCAGATACGGAATGAGATGGATCAATCAACGTCTGATTATGATAAAGAGAAATTGCAGGAAAGATTGGCGAAACTCGCAGGTGGTGTGGCAGTTTTGAATGTTGGTGCAGCAACAGAAGTTGAGATGAAGGAGAAAAAAGCACGAGTTGAAGACGCGCTACACGCAACACGAGCAGCAGTTGAAGAAGGTATTGTACCGGGTGGTGGAGTAGCATTCATTCGTACTTTACCTGATTTAGAGAAAATGAAGTTAAGGGGTGATCAACAGATCGGTATTGATATCGTAATGAGGGCACTCGAAGAACCAACACGTCAGCTTGCAGAAAATGCAGGCAGGGAAGGTTCTGTTATAATTGAACGGGTAAAGCAAGAAACGGGCAATGTTGGATTTAATGTCATGACTGAAAAATATGAAGACATGATTGCTGCGGGAATTCCTGATCCAACTAAAGTGGCACGTACGGCTCTTCAAAACGCTTCGAGTATCGCAGCACTTCTCGTGACCACTGAAGCAGTGATTGTTGAAAAACCAGAAGAAGAAAAGACTCCGCCAATGCCACCTGGTGGCGGTTACGGTGGATATTAAAAGATAGTATTTGGGTTAGGGTGTAGAAGCTTGATATCCAGCATCCTACCCCTAACCCATTTTTGCGTATGCCTTTAATCGTCTTGTATTGCCCTAAATTGCTTTATAAATAATATGCCAACGTACGAATACGAATGTATAAGGTGTAATTATCGTTTTGAAGAATTCCAGAAGATAACCGACAAAGCGCTCACCACCTGTCCGAAGTGCAAAGGCAAATTGAGACGACTCATTACTGGCGGAGCTGGTCTTATATTCAAAGGCAGTGGGTTTTACATAACCGATTACAAAAAATCACATTTGCCGCAGGTGAAGGAAAAAGAGAGTAAGGATCTTAAAAAACCCGATAAAGAAGCAAAAGTTCCGGCAAAGAAACCTTCAAAACAAGAGGATAAGAAACAGTAGTATACATAACTTCAATGCACAACATCGCAAAGTTTTTAATTATTTTAGGGTACAGGATTTTCAATCCTATACCTCGATTATGGTGATAACAGATAGATTACAGTGATAGTCAAAGGTTATGTATCGCTGTAATCTTGTTAAAAATCACTGTAATCAACGCCGAACGAAGTGAGGCTTATTTTAGGTCTACTATTTATTATTCTTGGGGTTCTTTTTTACATTACACCAAAGATTCATTTTTTTAGACTTCCTGGAGATATTGTTATCAAACGTGAGCATTTCGTCTTTCATCTACCTGTTACGACAACTATCATTGTTTCCATTGTCGTAACGATTATTCTCAATCTCATTTTTAAGAAGTAATATATTTCCTCTCTATACACCACAATTGATTTTTTCTTGAAAATAAGTATGTTTATTCATGCTGATGGAGAAACTATCAATCAAAAATCCAGTGTTTATGTGTGCTGGTGAACCCTCTGGAGATATGTATGCTGGACTTTTGGTTCAGAGATTAAAAAAAGAAATGCCCAATGTAGAAGTGTATGGAGTCGGGGGTGAAGAGATAAAGAACAGCGGCGCAGAGGTCATTGAGACTTACAGGAATCTAATGACATTTGGCTTGTCCCCTGGGATTTTCTCTGTTTTGAGGAATTGGCGATTATACAGAAAAATCGGCAAAATGATATATCGCACAAACCCAAAAACATTCATTGCGGTTGCCTATCCAGGGCTGAATCTATTACTCTGCAGGTATGCCAGGAAATTAGGTTGTCGAATATACTACTTTTTACCGCCGCAGATATGGGCTTGGGGGAATTTTAGAAAATATTTTATCAGGCGGTGGGTTGATAAGATTATTTCAGTATTTCCGTTCGAGTATGAATTTTATAAAAAGATTGGCATCGAGACATTTTATTTTGAAAATCCTCTAATCGAAAAATTAAACCAATACAAAAGAACCGATTTTAACAAACACATCGGATTTATGCCAGGTTCTCGCACGAATCAAATCAAACGAAATCTTCCGATAATGATTGAATTAATGAAAAAAATTAATAAAGAAGATGCTGGGCTAAAGTTCGTTTTAATTTTGCATCCGAGTGAATTACTATTAAAAAATACGTGGCTCATCACATTATTCAAAAATCTAGAAAGTTCACTTAAACATAGGATAAAAATTATTATGACTGATCGATACCAGGTAATGAAAAATTGTGATATACTCGTAACATCTTCGGGTACTGCATCACTCGAAGCAGCGTTCATGAAAATACCTCAGGTATTTTTCCACCGGCCTTCTTTTTTCGATTTCTATGTTTTTAAAAGATTTATAAAAATCAAGGAATTTAACTTAGCCAATCTGTATTTTAATAGAAAGATTGTGCACGGTATTGTATTTTATAATAAAAACCAGGTTTTGGATAATTTAGCTAGATTTATATATAATTATATTCCCTGCTGAAGGTGTTATTGACTTTACAAAAAGAAAACATAGAAATATTGACATTTATAGTTTCGTGACTATTATTGCAATATGATTTTTAATAGACGAAATTATACGAAATGTAATTCATTTTTAATCAGTTGAAGAAAACGAGGAGACATGAAAGATGGATTTTTGTAAAAAATGCCTTCTTCCAGAAACATATCCAAAACTATATTTAAACTCCGAAGGATATTGTAATGTGTGTGTTGCATATGAGCAAAAATTTAAGAATTATGATCCAGTAAAAGCTGAACAGGAATTGAGAAAAAAACTCGAAGAGGCGAGCAGAAAAAATAACAAGTTGGTTGTGACGTGCAGCGGAGGAATTGATAGTTCATATGTTCTGTATCTATGCAGAACAAAGTATAACCTTGATATCATCGGTGCTCACTTTGACCATGGGTTTCAATCAAAGGCTGCTCAAGAAAATTTACATAATTTGAGTGAAAGCTTGCATTTTCCAATCATCACGGTAAAGCCGAATTTAGACATCTTGTATAAATTGTATCGTGACTTTTTGTTAAGAACCGGAGATTTCTGTACTCCGTGTTGCCAGGGTTGTTGCCGTGTTGGGTTTATCGTAGCGGGGAGTCATAATATACAAACAATTATCCATGGGGGCGTATCTGGATCACGAATTGAATTCAATGTTTTAGGAATGCTCAAACATCATTATGAGAGATTTATGAAGATCATCGAGGATGACTATAGTAGTGAGGAATTACAAGCTTTACTAACACCAACAGATGAAATTAAAAAATTTAATCTGATTTCACTCCCTCAATATATACACTGGGATGAAAGGGAAATTATAAACCTGTTAAAAAATGAATTTAAGTGGAAACCATTACCGAATGGCAGGACACGGTATGTCGATTGTCTTATAGCAGATGTGGCAGATTACTTTCTACAACGTAAATTTGGATTTTCAAGACAGTGGATGATAGTTTCGGCAAATATCCGGGCGGGTTTTATTGATCCAGAACAAGGTCGTATCATGATCAAAAGCAAAGAGGCAAAAATCACTGAAGAACCGAGAGAAGCGATTAATATATTATTAGATAAGACTATGCTTACAAGAAAACAAATCGAAGGACTTCCCTTTTATACGAGTGAACCAGCCGTAAGATACCTACGCTGATATTGCTAAAACAGTAGATATTATTGACGAATTGAGTAAATTTAGATATAATAAAAAATGAATGTAATTACCAGCCCATTTGGGCTAGGAGAAAAACTGATTCTCGAATTGGTAAATAGAGGAGAGTCAGTCTATACACTCTTTCCGTCACCAAAAGATGTACCCATGTCTTTCCTTGGAAAAATTCATCTGAAGTACGGTTTTACAAAATTGGGCCACGATACGCACCTTGAGAAGTCTCTGCCAAAAAAGGCCGAGACTATATTCCATGTTCATGATGAATACACTGGTTCATTTCCCCATTTATTTAAATCGAATACGCTTGCAACCTTACTCCTGTTAGATTGGGCGAGAAGTGTTGGTGCTGAGAAATTTATCTATCTTTCAAGTGGAGAGGTTTATGGCCAGGGCACAATGATCAATGAAAAAATTGCATATAATCCTCGTAGTTTCTATGCAACAACAAAATTTGAGGCTGAGGTTCTCATGCGATACTACTATCGGTCTTTTGAGATAACAACACTGAGAATGTTCTTTGCATTTGGTAAAAATGATAATCAGGGCTATATAGCGAACTTATTTTCATCAATAACTTCTGCAGGAAGTATTGAGACAGACTACGGTGTAATTAGTCCAACATTTACTGACGATTGTGTTGCACCAATTATTAATGCCCGTGATAGTAAAGGTAGCCAAATATTTAATTTCTGTGGTAGTTCGATTACAGTTGCAGAAATTGTGGACAAAATCAAAACAGTGTGTAATAAATCACCGAAAAAAATCAGTACAGGCAACGTAAAGCTCATCGGTGATAATACCAAGGCAAAAGAGGTGTTGGGGTACAAGGAGACACCGATTCAAGATGCACTTAAAAACTCGTTCGGATAATGGACAATCGACGTGTGAAAACAAGACTTGAAAAGTATGCTGCTTACCTATATATCTCGGTTAAGTGTTGTACGTTGTGCGGCATGGCGACTTGCCCTGTTAGATACAAAAATTGTATGATTGATAAGATGTATTTCTGGTTAAATTCATTCCGTTTGCATGTGAAGATGATTTTCTATTATCTAACAGGGCTAGTATCGTTTAACGGCATTGCTAACCGCAGAAATATAACGACAAACGAGAAACGATCAACGATACGGGTATCGAAACCGTATAACGTCTTACGTATCATTTATGATTGATATTTTGCTCGTAAATCCCCAAGAAAAAGGTGGTTTTTTTGAGAGAATGCCACCCTTAGGTCTGGCACACATTGCCTCGAATCTCGAAAAACATAATTATTCAGTCAAAATAGTTGATTTTGAAGTAGAACAGAAGAATATAGATTACTGGCTGAATACACTACAGCCTCAATGTGTAGGCATTTCTGGAACAAGCCATACACGATTCGAAGCGTTTAAGTTAGCACGAGAAGTGAAAAAGTTCAATCAAGAGATCGTAACAATTTATGGCGGTGTACACGCTACATTCACTGCCCATGATACCTTAAAAAATAACAAAGAAATCGATTATGTGGTAAGGGGAGAGGGTGAACAGGTAGTACCCAATTTACTCGATGCCATTAAAAATGGGAAGAAACTAACGCACGTAGCTGGTATCACGTATCGTGATGAGAATGGTATTGTAGAAAATCGTCCTGCTCAGCGCATTAAAAATCTTGATGCCTTACCCAGACCCGTATATCACCTCCTTAATATGAATGCATATTCTCTCGATATGCCGTTTCTACACAAAAAGGGTATTTCCACTATCACCTCACGCGGTTGTACTGCGAAGTGTACTTTTTGTTCGGCGAGTACAATGTTCGATCATCAGATTACCACCCATTCAGCTTCGTATGTGCTCGATGAAATTGCACTCCTTTTTGATACATATGGTTTTGAAGGTATAAAAATTTTTGACAGCACGCTCACGATGAAGAGGGATCATATCGATGCATTCTGTGATGAAATTCTACGTCGTGGTATTGTTTTTCCGTGGGAGTGTGAAATCAGAGTTGGCACGGTCGACCAGGAACTTCTCGTGAAAATGAAAAAAGCAGGATGTTACTATGTCAATTTTGGCATTGAATCAGCCAGTCAGAGAGTTCTCAACCTCATGCGTAAGGGGTTTACTATCGAAGAGGCTGAGAAGTTACTATTGCTGTGCAGGGATGTTGGCATTAAGACCAAAGTTTTTTTCTCGTTCGGTCATATTGGCGAAACAATGGCTGATGTAGAGAAGACGTTTTCATTCATTGATACACACAAAAAATTGATAACAACTGTGGCAAGCGGTGCTGGTGTGAGAATTTATCCAGGGACCTACCTTGAAACCTATGCACGTGATAATGGATTACTTCCTTCAGATTTCCATTGGAGTAAACCCTATGATGATAAACGGCTGGAGTCAATTTTACAGACGCCTTGTGTACCGATATTGGTACAACCACAATTAGGCTTCGATGAGCTGGAAAAGATTGCTCTGCGTATCTACAGTAAAAGATTTAGTGGCTGGCAAGGATTTAAACGCGGGATTACGAAGGTTACTGATAAGGATAAACTAAAAAAACTACGGCAACTTGTAAAATTACGTTTTAAAAATATTGTAAAGAAACCGAGATCATGAAACGTATACTCCATGTAGTTTTTGAGAATTTCCAGGACGTGTCTGGATTGTTGAGTCGGAGTCATAAACTCTTTGGTGATGAAGGGACCCTCGTCACGATGACACCGTCGACATTAGGATTTCCGAACGGTGTCCTTTTACATTATCCCCTGCTAAATTCAGAATTCATAAGAAGAGTGAGAAAAATAACTGGTCGGGAAAACGTTAATGTCGCTGCACATACATTGCAGATTAGAATACGGGGAGTACATCCACTCCATCGTACATTTTTGAGGTCGCGTGACATTTTGTGGCTCTACAAACTGAACAAAGCGTGGGAACGGTATGGGCTTGGAGATTTTGATATCTATCATTTCGATGGTGATATACCCTTTATCTATGGTGATAGAATCTTAAAACGTCTGGAAAACAAACATATTGTTACGCATTTCTTTGGCACCGACTTACGGAAGTGGGGTATGAATCCCTATCTGAAAGAGCATGCTGGGTTGAAATTGACGTCGGAATTAGACCACACAAAAATTGATCCATCCTTGGTTTTTATACCAATACCATATGAGGCAGATAAGATTGAACCACGTACCCATGAAAATAAAATACTGAGGATTGGACATTCGCCGACCCGCAGAACAGCAAAAGGAACAGAAGATATTATTACTGTACTCGATAGATTGAAAAAGAAGATACAATTTGAATTTCTGCTTATTGAGGGTGTATCAAATAAAAGATGCATGGAATTGAAAGCGACCTGCGACATTGGTATCGATAATATCGGGAATTATGCAGGAACTGCGTATGGACGGAGCGGATTAGAA
Source organism: candidate division TA06 bacterium DG_78 (assembly GCA_001303225.1). GTDB lineage: Bacteria > Hydrothermota > Tepidihabitantia > SM23-42 > SM23-42 > DG-78. Next base: position 9,400 of record LJNI01000068.1, read on the forward strand.
TTCCTGGCTTTAGGTATTCCCACGATAGTTGAGATAATAGACGAATACGAGCACCTTTTACCGAACCATCCTTTTGTCAAGGCAACAAAAAAGAATCTTGAAGAAGTACTCTACTCGCTATTAACCGATGCTGAGCTGAGAAAGGAAAAGAAGGAGCAAGGGCTCAAATGGGTGCGGGAATTTCCTCATCCAAAACGCATCATGATGAAAATATATGAAGAGTATAGAAAACGTGGATGGGTTAACTAAATCACTGCATTCTCATTTCGTAGTTGGTATGTTCAGCGTTCTCCTAGATCATATAAGTATATTGATGCTCCCGATGTCCTGAATTCAGCAATTCTCTTACCAAAGATATCTAAATACGATAGGAGAAGTTTTTCCTCATCTACTCCATACCATTTTATGATATGTGAAAAGAGTATCCACAATCGTTTCGTACCTTTGAATCGTTTTATATCATTATAATAGTTATTCCAATCATACTGTGATTCAACGCTCATGACATAGTCATGCTGGGATAAATTGAATCTATCTGCATAGTATCGGTAGGCTTTTACTGCTGCGTAGTACACGTATATTGTATCACTCTTTCTGTAATTATTTTTGAGATACTTAACCACTGGCCTCAGCTCTTCTGGAGCACGTGGTTTTATGACGTGATAGCCAGCGAGAACCACTGGTTGAAACAGGAGTACGATGACAAGTATAATTCCGACAACAGATGATTTCTGCGATACGATCATACGAATAACTTCTATTCCCTCGGCAATTACGAGGAACATGAGAGGCGCACTGAAGAGCAACAACCTGCCTTCAAAAGGATACTTCTTGAAACCTGACGCGATGAGCGCACAGAGTATCGGCAAAATCAAAAATAATAGTATCTTCTTTTTCTTGATGAACATTATGATACAACCAATAATACATGATACTACAGCCAGAGGTAATTCAAAAAAAGAAAATCCGAGCGGATTCTTGAACATACGCAAAAAAACGTAACCGAACCACTGTACATCAACAAAAGACTGTGGTGGTAAGGGCATAAAGCTATTCTGGAAACCTTCTATCAAGCCTTGGTTTGTGCTCAATATCTCGAGCGTGAGCAGGTAATTTATACTGAGGCTCATTCCTGCAATTACAATGGCAATACAGAACCACATAACATGTTCCCATACTCTTTTTTGAATCAGGTACATGAGCAAGACTATCGAAGTACCGAAGAACGTAAATACTGCAGGATGGGAAAACCAGAATGTCAAAGCGCCGAGACATCCATACAAGACGAGCAAGGTACTCGAATATTTTTTAGTTACAATGATGGATGCAATGAGAATGAGTAATAACGTTATCGCAACATCGCTCGAATACTGTTTTACTTCTGAGGTAAAATAGATGAGGTGGTCACACACCACAAAGAGGATAAGGGCGATGGGTATTGCATTGCGACTGAGAAACTTCTGTGCAATTCTGTAAAATAGATACAGGGTAGCGATGCCGGCAATGAACGGAAACAGCCGGAGAACATATTCGCTGTTACCAAACATATCGACAAACAGTTTCTCGATGATTGAAAATCCGACCGGCGCAGGTTGGATAAAATCGAGGGGTCTGAATAGTTCACTATATGAATGGGAAATGATATTCATGGCGATAGGAGCTTCACCTTCAGTGAGCGAGCGGTTAAATAAGAACTGTGCTATTCTCAAAATAGCACCGACTCCAATAATTATCCAATGAGCTCGTTCTGTTGTAAAAAATTCGATGAACGGTGTGAATTTTTGTGTTGCTTTATCAAATAACGTACTACTTTTTCCCATACGAATAATTATAGTAATCAAAATAGACGAGTCAATATAGTTTCGCGATTATTGACTTTGTTGATTTGTTACATACAATAACTGCGTGAGTTGGTTATTCGGTATTGTTAGTTCTGATATTACTCCAGATGTTGTATCAAAGGTAAAAAAATTCCTTCCTGATTCCCTCTATACGTATCAATCTCAAAACA
>LJNI01000069.1 GCA_001303225.1 candidate division TA06 bacterium DG_78
TCGCACCCTGACCACACTCTCAAATGGTTCAATATGTATATCGGATGCTCCTTTTTCAACTGCCGAAGCGATGTAATAATTGACCAAGCGAATCACCGGACCACCTGAGGCATCGGCTCGTAACTTTGATTCCTCAACCTCTTCTTCAATCCCAGTCTCGAGAAGTTCTAAATCTTCAATATTCAACTCTTTGGCCCCTGTTTCATCTTTCACTTCAGCGAGTCCCTTCTCCATTTCATAGAAACGGCTTATTGCCTCTCTGATACTCGATTCTGAAGCGAGAACCGGACTGATGTCCATTCCAGTGATAAAGCGCAGTTCTTCTATTGCATTAATATCAGTCGGGTCAACCATTGCCAAAGTCAATTTGCGGCCTTCTCTATCTATCGGAAGAACCTCATACCGATAGACCTTCTGCGCCGGGATTAATTCTAAAACAGTCTTCTCAGGAATGATATAATCAAGATCGATTACCTCCATACGATAGAGATTACTCAATTGTGCGAGGAGTTTATTTTCAGATACAAAACCGAGCGCATTCAATACCGTAATCAATCGCTGACCACTCTTTTTCTTTTCCTCTACAGCTTGTCGTAATTGATCTTCATTGAGCAGACCGTGGTTAATTAAGTATTTACCAAGTTTCTCGTCCACTATCCCACCTTTGTTTCACGAATTACCTCTTCTACGGTTGTTAAACCATCACGCAATTTACACAGGGCGGATTCATGCAACGTTATCATACCATCCTCAACTGAGGACTTCTCGATCTCACTCGCCTGTTCCCGTTTCAAAATCAGCTCCCTGATCTTCGGCGTAATGAGCATATTTTCAAATATGCCTACTCTTCCTTTATAGCCAGTACCTCGGCAGTCTTCACAACCCTCGCCTCGATACAGTGGAAAATCAAACTTTTTGGGTTCGAGCCCAGCATCTCTTAAGACTTCGTCAGAGTATGTGACTTCTTGCTGACATTGGTTACATATTTTTCTCACGAGTCGTTGCGACTGTACTGCGAGCAATGTTGAAGCTACTAAAAACGGTTCAACATTCATATTGATTAACCGTGTCACTGTGGCAGCAGCACTGTTGGTGTGAACTGTTGAAAGCACGAGGTGTCCAGTCAATGATGCCCTGATAGCAATTTCGGCGGTTTCAAGGTCACGTATTTCACCAACCATAATGATATTTGGATCCTGACGAAGGTAGGCACGCAATGCCGAAGCAAAGGTCAAACCAATCCTCTCGTGCACCTGTAATTGATTAATGCCCATGAGTGAGTATTCGATAGGATCCTCAGCAGTAATGATATTGAGACCTGGGTCGTTCAATTCGGTCAGAGCAGAATAGAGCGTCGTTGTTTTACCAGAACCTGTTGGCCCGGTTACTAAGACAATTCCATAGGGTGTTTTTATCGCCCTGCGAAATGTTTCTAATGTCTCCTGTTCAAAACCCAGGAGGTCCAGATTCAATTGAATAGCAGAACGGTCGAGAATTCGCAATGCAACCTTTTCTCCAAAGAGCGTTGGTACTGTTGATACACGAATATCAATAATTTTGTTGTGCACCCGCGCTTTTATCCTCCCATCTTGGGGAAGTCTCTTTTCTTCAATCCTAAGTTTCGCCATAACCTTGATCACAGTTGCCAACGCCCTATTCATTCTCTTCGGCGGTTTCATCACTTCGTGAAGGATACCGTCAATTCGGTACCGAACCCTCATATCATCCTCATACGGTTCGATATGTACATCAGACACGCGGAGACCAACTGCATCGGTGATGATTTTACTCGCGAGTTTGAGTGCAGGACCACTATCCTTATCGTCAACTACTTCGGATAAATCCTCCTGTTCTCGCTGTTCTTCTTCCACGACCTGAACCTTTGCCTCTCCTGCTTCTGCAAGTTCTATTTCATACATCACATCAGATAGGAGTTTTTGTACATGGTAGTGCTTTTCAATGATTCGAAGTATGGCATCCTCAAATGCAACAACTGGATTTACCTCAAACCCAGTAGCAAACTTGATATCTTCAATAGCTTGTAAATCGCCAGGATTTATCATGGCAACAGTCAATTCTCTACCAAAACGTGAAACAGGTACAACAAGATACTTACTTGCAAGGTCACTGGGTATTAAGTCTAGAACCGCATCTTTGATATCGGTTTTTTTAAGATCAACTGCTTTTACTCCAAAATGCTTTGAAAGGGCGTTTAAGAGATCTTGCTCCTTTAATAATCCCATCTTTACCAATGTCGATCCGAGTCTCGAACCATCTTTTTTTTGTTCTTCTAGTGCCTGTTCAAGCATATCTTCTGAAATAAAACCCTGATTTACCAGTATTTCGCCCAATTTCATAATATAATATAATATAAATATTCCAACTTGTCAAGAGGGATGTTCTGAGAGAGATTTCTGAAAAAGAACAGAAATCTTGAGAGCGATGAATACTTTTTCAGAGCTCTCTTAGAATTTTCTTGACATTATGTTATTTTGAGCTATAGTTCACAATGCTATTGGGAATTGACATTCTTGTGTCCAATCGTTTTAAACTGCTCAATGGCATGAAGGTTGGTTTATGTACTAATATTTCAGCATGTGATAGTCAGCTACAACCAACAATGATACTCTTTGAACACCAGAGAAATTTCACTCTCGATGTGGTTTTTACACCAGAACATGGGTTATCTGGTGCACTGCAAGATCAGAAAAAATCTTCTGATTTTTATGATAAGAAAAAAAATATCAAAATTCATAGTCTCTATGGCGAACGACTTGCACCCGATATTGCTACGATAAAAAAATTGGACTGCATCGTGATTGATTTACAGGATATTGGTACACGATACTACACATTTTCATGGTCAGCTGTATTGCTCATACAACAGTGTGCACTATTAAAAAAGAAAATTATTATCCTTGATAGGCCCAATCCACTCAATGGTGTAACACTGGAAGGGCCTGTTCTTGAACCACGATTCTCATCATTCGTGGGGCTCTATCCGATTCCAGTACGCCACGGTTTGTCGATCGGTGAATTATGCACGCTTATTAGTACAGAATTCAATATTCCCGCTGACATTTCAGTAGTCAAAATGAAATTGTGGCGGCGCCGTTACTACTTTGACGATACAAGATTACCGTGGACTATACCATCACCAAATATGCCCGCACTGAGTACTGCAATAGTATATCCAGGAATGTGTCTCTTGGAGGGAACTAATGTCTCAGAGGGACGTGGTACAACACGACCTTTTGAAATTGTGGGAGCACCATGGATTGATCCATTTCTCCTCATTGCATCACTAAAAAAAGAGAAATTACCTGGTGTGCAGGTAAGACCAACGTTCTTTATCCCAACATTCAACAAATACAAAAATGAGTTGTGTGGCGGTATACACGTCTATGTCCGTAATCGTAAAAAATTTAACTCAGTGTTAACAGGATTAATAATTATCAAAACCATTAAAAAACTCTACCCAGATAAATTCAGATGGCATCAGCCACCATATGAATTTGAAAAGGAGAAACTTCCTTTTGACATACTAATCGGCAATGCATGGGTACGAGAGGCAATTAATCGTACAGAATCGATCGCTGTAATGAGAAAAAAATGGATAAAAAAACTAACCGAATTTAAAAAAATGAGAAAAAAATATCTTCTTTATAGATGATGAACGCAATAATCCTATCTGCTGGATTGGGAACAAGACTAAAACCAATAACAGATTATATACCAAAGCCGCTGTTGCCAATTATCCATCGCCCTATCATAGAATTAACGATAGAACGTCTACATAAAGCATACATTAAGACGATTGGTATCAATCTTTTTCATAAGGCCCGTATGATGAAAAATCATTTAAAAAAATATTCTGAAGGTATCCATATAGTTGTTGAAAAAAAACTACAAGGCACCGGCGGTGCGTTCCTCAATTTTAGAAAACTATTCGAACAGGATGTACTGTTGCACAACTGTGATGTTCTCTCTAATTTTGATTTCTGCAGCATAATAGAGTATCATAAAAAACACAACACCCTCGCTACGCTTGTTCTAACGAAAAACACCGGAACAAATTTTTTCAACATCGATAGAACAAACCGCATTACAAATTATGTCCGAATTGATAAAGAAAGTTATTATACCTATACTGGGATTGCTGTACTCTCAAAAAAAATATCTACATTTTTTCCTGAGGCAGATGTGTTTAGTATCATCGATGTCTATGAGAGACTCATCAAAGAACATCAATTGATCATGGGCTTTCCGACAACAAGTTTCTGGCGGGAAATTGGTAGACCTCACTCATATTGGAGTGTTCATAGGGAGATCTTGCACAGAACCGTCGTTTTCGATGAAATTACAGTAGGTTCACCTATTGTCATACATTCTTCGAGTTGGGTAAAGACTAAAAATCTTGAGGGTTTTGTCATTATTGGAAAAGATTGTACTATATCTGAAAAAGTTCGTTTAAGAAATACGATTGTTTTTGACCACAGCACCATTAGAGATGGTGGGTATGAAAATTGCCTCTTGTCTGACAAATTTTGCATTAAAATAAATGAAACAAAGGGATAGCAAAAAAGACTATAAGATTATCGAAGAAATAACGACTGGTGGCTCTGATCGTCGATTTTTCCGATGTAGAAAAGACAAAAAAACCTACATAATCATTCGTGATAAAAATATAGAAGACTATGTGCGACTGCAAAAACATCTTCTTAAAAAAAACATCGGTGTCCCACGGCTCTATAGGATCGATAGGAAGATGAATCTAGCATTGATGGAAGATTTAGGTAAAAACACTCTTTATAAATTAGTCACAGAGAAGAAAAAGGATATCGTTCCACTATACCAGCGTGCAATTAGAGAACTCCTCAAACTCCAGGTAGATGGCTTTGAGAGTGTACCGATCACTGTACATTATGATTATAAACATATCAGGTGGGAACAGGAATATTTTAAAGAATTTTTCCTTAGTCAATTTTGCAATCTATCAAACAAGAAACTAAGAATACTCGATAGCGACTTCGAACTCTTAGCACAGAAATTTCTTAGCGTAGCAAAGCCAATCAGTAATTTCTTGATGCATCGCGACTACCAATCCCAGAATATTCATATAAAGAGAAATCGTATAAGAATCATAGATTTCCAGTCTGCGAGAATTGGCCCGCCGTCTTATGACCTGGCAGCTCTGTTAAGAGATGCCTATGTCAACATTACAAAGGCATTAGAAACTCGGCTCATACAGTATTATCTAAATTGTGCGGAGAAAAAACACATCGTATTCGAAAAAAAGGGATTTTCCGAAACATACAGACTTGCGGGATTACAGAGGAACATGCAGGCACTCGGTGCCTTTGCGAATCTGTCATTGAATAAATATAAAACCCGTTTCAAACAGTATATTCCGCATGGGCTCGTATTATTAAAATCTGGATTAAAAAACAGTGAATTCAAAAAATTATATCATATCATTGCTCGCATTAACTACAGAAATGCCCTTTAGTCAGCTCAACACATATTTAAAAACATGTATAGATGAACAAAAATTTCCTGGTTGTGTCTGTTTAATCGGTGACCTTAAAGATATTTTATTCTTTCAGTGTTATGGTCATGCCCAAATCACACCGACAAAACTTCACATGACCAAGTGTACAATGTTCGACCTCGCTTCGCTCACAAAACCAATTGCAACTGCACTCGCCATAATGCTTCTGTATGACGCGAAAAAACTTACATTGAACGACCGTGTTGAAAAATTCTTGAAAGACTTCAAAAATAGACCAAATGGTAAAAAAACCATTAGAGAATTGTTAACGCATACCTCGGGTATTCACGCCTGGTTCCCAACCTATCTTTTGAGCAACGAGGAGCGGATAGAGTTTTTCACGAAAACGAACACCGGGAGCAACGAAGTTATTTATTCGTGTCTCGGTTACATTATTCTCGGTGCAATCATTGAATCAATTGTTGGTTATAGACTTGATAGATATTGCGATGAATATATATTTAGAAAGATTGGATCGGAGAAAACCTGTTTTGGTCCATTAGAGAGTGTCGAAAAAAGTGCTGCAACTGAGGTGGGGAATGAACATGAAAAAGAAATGGCACGCAAATACGGCGACATTTCTCATATTCAGTGGCGTGATTATTTAATAAAAGGGCAGGTCCATGACGGCAACTCGTTCTACAGTCACTCAGGTATTGCTGGCAATGCCGGCCTCTTTTCTCACGCGGCTGATTTACTGAAGATTATTCGCGCTTACATATCAGGCAAGATCGTTAATGCAGAAACCGTAAAGATGATGATTAATGATCACACAGGTGGAGAGCAGCAACGAGGACTCGGGTGGCTCGTCAACCCGTATCCAGGATTACTTTCTGTTCGTGCGTATGGCCATACTGGTTTTACTGGAACAATGCTCATCGTTGATCCGGAAAAACCGATAATAATCATACTCCTCACAAATGCTGTTCATCCCAAGGTGAAACTTGGGGTCATGCCTGAGGTGAGGAGAAAGGTCATTGAAATAATAAATAAAATCCTAAGCACCAAATTCTAAATACTAAACAATATTTAATATCAAAATCCAAAGCAATAAATTTGGTTTCAAATTAAGAAAATTTAATTTTGGGGATTTGTTTAGGATTTATGTCTCATGCCGAGTGTTCCGCCTCGTCTCGCACTTCGTCCCGAGACTCAGTATCGAGGGAAGACTCGGTGTCGAGAGAGACACGAGGCGGATATTTTGCCGAAAATGCCAAAATTTTTAATTTTGATAAATTTTCGAGCAGCCTTTCTTTCAGGATTTTAGGCAAAAATCTATTCTCATTTCATTTCTGCGCATGCATCTTGTAGAGAGAAGATTTTTAGGAGAATTTAGTATTTGTAAAAATTCAGTATACAAAAACGAAATACCCTACTGCCAATCCCAGTCCGTCCCACAAAAGATCCTTCCAGGAAAAATATCCCTTTTTATTTTTATCATATAGTTCCTTACCAATACCGACAAGTGCAGTCAACGACACTGCATACACCTTTCCCCTATCTTCAGGTCGATTCAAACGGTTGACATAAAAGTGGTAGGTAAGCCCAGTGATTGCCGCTGATGCCGAAAAGTGTAATACTTTATCTGTGGAAAACCACGGGTCATGGAGACGTTTGATGCCAAAATCTATTGTGGAATCTGGCGAAGAATCTAGTTCTTTTGACAGAACTAATCTCTGTGATTGAAGAATCGCCTGTGATTGAAGAATCGAAAAACAAGCGATGCACATGATGATGCATCTCAGCATTTAATGTTATTATAGAAAAATACGCTGTTTTGTCAAGTCAACCATGAGCGAATCGACAGCAGTAGTTAGTGGCTTGACTAATCACCTGTTTGTGCTATAATCGAAAATCGTGAATGGCTCGATTCTTTTGTGTTTAGCAGTTTCTCTTTTTAATCAAAATCCCCTATTACTTGAGAGTTTTACCAATGAACAATTTCCACCAGCTGGGTGGGATACCCTCCGCTCAGATACAATTATGACACATTGGTATCGGTATAATTACACCGGTCCATCAGGACCCGATTCATTCCAGGCACGGGTACGGGTGTATGACGCCTTAGACACATTGAGGAGTGGTTGGACAGCGCTCATGACCTTACCCATCAATCTTGTCAGCGCAGAAGGACAAGAGAGTCTCTTTTTCTGGTATCGATTTTCACAGGAATCAGACAATCTTGGGCCAAATGATACACTGTATATCGATATCAGTAATGATGAAATAGACTGGCATAATCTTTTGAAAATCGGTCCTGGTGACGATACGGACATATGGAATACCGCTCGTATTAATCTGTCACCATATAATACTTTCGATAATGGACGGATACGGTTTCATTACCATGACATGCCGAATAGTATGCTCGGTACATGGAACTGTAATTTCTGGCTCGACTCAGTGAAGGTCATGACCGAAGGCGAAGTTCCTGTTACACCTATTGCCGAAGCATTCAGGGACCTTGATTCAAATTATGTACCTGACCTTCTCGGCTCAGTGGTGATTATTACTGGTGTCGTCACAGCACCGCCAGGAATATTTTATGATTTAGAGGCATATATCCAAGACAGCAGCGGAGGTGTTGATCTCTTTGGTAATTTCCCTGTCGAACTTGACTATGGAGATAGTATCATTACCACAGGAACTGTAGACCAGTATCGAGGCAAAAACGAACTCACCAATTTTGACTATTCTTTAATCGAACACGACGCTACAATACCAGAACCAATTGAGATTGATGGAATTATTTTAAACACCGAATACTACGAAGGATCACTCGTAAAAATAAAAGTTGCATACATGGATGCCTTTATTTTCGAAGGAAACCAAATGTATGATGCGTGGGACACCTCGGGCACAAAGTTTACGATCTGGATTGACTCATACACTAATATTGCAGGCAACCTTGCACCCAGTGATACATTTACACTCACTGGTATAAAAGGACAGTACACCTACTCGACACCACCCAATGATGGTTATCAACTGATGCCGAGAGACACATTTGATTTCTCACACCTTTTTATCATGCCACCAGTCAAAGATATTGCTGAAGTCCAAACTCCTGGACCTGACGGTGTCACCTCTCAGTACTATGATAGTATTGTAGTCGTCGAAGGTGTAATAACCGGACCAAATTATGTATTCAGTACAGGTACGCCAAGTTTCTACATCCAAGACTGTACTGGTGGAATAAATATATACGGTGCGGATGGAGAGGAATCATTCAACAACCATATTGATTCGCTCGGAGCAAGAATAAGAATTCTCGGCAAGGTTACCGAATATAATGGCCTCACTGAAATTACTGATGCCTATGGCTGGTATATTATGATGGACACTGTACCACAACCAAAAGAATTAGGTACAAGTCAGTTCATCACTGAAGGCATGGAGGGAACACTCATACAATTCAATGGTGTCGTGAAAACAACACCATACCAATCAGGCGATGGCTATAATTTTGATGTCATGAATGGTGATTGCGGAATCGCAGTCCGCTTTACAACGAGCAGTGGGATTAATCCCGCAACTATCCAAAAAAATGAGGAACTGGTATTCATTGGAATTGCTGGTCAGTACGATCCTGAAGAACCGTACACAACAGGCTATCAACTGCTTTTGCGATTTCCAACCGACTTTGAATATCCTCTATACGATTCAGCATCGACTGTTCCATTCTTAGAGATCATTGGAAACAAAACATTTATTCCACATAACGGTGAGCAGGCAGAAATTGTAATAAACTCACCTCTTGACTACACCCTCGAGCTGACTGTTCATGACATGTTAGGCAGACCTGTAAAAAAATTGTATAGTGGTGCTGGTGGTCCCCAGCTCATCTGGTGGGATGGCAAAGATGAATACGGAAATAAATGTACAATCGGCATCTACCTTCTTAATCTTAAAGTTCGACAGCCTGATGGTAAATCAGAATTCAAGCGAAGTCTCATTGTCATTGGAACAGAATCTTAGAAGTCATGCTCATACTTATCTTTTTTTTAAATTGTGCCTTTGAGCGATATGCTCCTTCTGCTCAAACCATGGCATTAGGCTATGCAGTCACTGCCTCAAATCATGGAGTGAATGCAATTCGTTCAAACCCAGCAGCACTTACGTTGTTAAGCAAAAACGAACTCATGTGTGGGTATGAACATTCTCTTTCTGGTATTGAGGGCTTGCACAATATTACGATTGCATTCTGCCGGCCGATGTTTGGTGGAGGTTTAGGAATACAAGTGAGTGAGTTTGGGTTTTCAGAACAAAAAGAACAAGCAGTAACCTGCGCTTTTGGATTACATTTGAGTGATGAATTTAAATTAGGCGTTGGCTCTGATCTTTATCTCATAAATAACAAACGCACTGGAAAAAATTTCGCATATGGTCTCAATGTAGCGTTTTTGGCAACATTGTACGAAAGATGGTCGCTCGGCGTCTTCGGGCATAATCTCAATCAACCACAGTTCGGCAGCACAGAAGAAGGACAATTACCACAGGAATTTAGTGCGGGATTCGCGTATCAGCCATTTGATGATATCCTTTCAGAAATTGATTTTTCACTCATCGAAGATAATCTCCGAATCCATGTAGCCGGTGAATTAAAATTACTCAATAGAATATTTTTCAGGACCGGAGTGCAGACAAATCCATCAGTCATCTCGGCTGGAACAGGTGTCGTATATAAATTTATCACAATCGATTATGCTGTTGAGTATATTCCTGAATTACCGTTAACTCATGCCATAAACATGAATTTTGAATTTTGATTCTGTACATCATGTTCATTGTATTTCTCCTGGTGAACCAACTCGACCTCAACCGAGCTTCTTTGGACCAAATGTACACGCTGCCAATAGACTCTACACTCTGTGTGAAGATTTATGCATATCGCGAAATCTATGGTGATTTTACGAGCATTTATGAGTTGAGAAATATTGATGGCATCGACGGTATAACATTTGAAAAAATTAAACCACTCATCAAAATCATCACGCAACCTCTTCCTCGAACAGAATGGGGGTCGATTTTAGCCGAGCAAAAGAAACTAGCGAGCGAGGAACCACCATCAAAAGCAGCAATAGATGAGTGGGAGGACTTACTCATCTCGCCCATGAACATCAACAATGCAACATTCAATGACCTTGTAGTGATTGACAGAATGACTCCGATTGATGCATCAGCAGTAATGCGCCGCCTGCAGATGAGAAGTATAAATTCAACGCGAGATTTGCGTAGAACAAAAGAACTTTCTTACTATGCATATAGTTCGTTAAGAAAATATGTTCAGTTTGCTGATGAACCAATAATGAAGCCGCTGTCTGGCAGCGTCCGTCTGAAAACAGATAATGTAAACCGATTCGATGTTGGCGAAGATTTTGATAATATCGCCACACGAATCTCATATTTAGAGAGTGCACTTTCTACATTCGATACAACTGCATTAAATTTAGAAAATGTATATGGGTGGACAGATTCACAGTGTGAGGAATTGCAAGAACGTTTACTACAGGAATTAGATACATTGACAAAAATGAATCCTGGACCTGGAATAATTGCACGGCTAAAGCTCAACTATCAGCAGCGATTTCGTATTGGTGTGCGTTACGATGAAAAAGATCACCTCTATAAAGGATATGCTGCCATAACTCGTCTCGGGATTGTGAATCGTTTCTTTCTCGGTTACTACCGGGTCGTCTGGGGTGAGGGACTGATGATCGATAATAGCGATGAGTATCGAGCACGCATATATAACCGAACAACAGGAATTTTCGGTGACGTCACAGGAAATCATAGCTATGACCTATTCGGTGCAGCTGGTAGTTTCCGTATTCCAATCGATGGTTGGACGATAG
>LJNI01000004.1 GCA_001303225.1 candidate division TA06 bacterium DG_78
AACTCGGTAATTATGATAAGGCGCTCCGATTCTGTAAGCTCTTCATTGATAAGGATCCGTATTATGAGGAGGCGCACTGTGTGGCGATGCGGTGCTATGGAGCGCTCAATGATCTCGGTGGTTTACAGAGTTGTTTTTCTCGGCTCAAGGAGATTTTGGCACACGACCTCAAGACCACACCGCGGGCTGAAACCGTCACACTCTTTGAAACATTAATCAAACAGCGTAAATCAGTCGTACGTTAACCCAATCTCGTTCGTTTCAAGTTTAATTCATAATTTGGATTTTGTTAGCTTTATCACTATACTGCGTTGCAGTCCTGCTTGCAGGGGAGCATTGAGTGTGGCAGCAGAAGACACCCTCAAATCCCCCCTTGACAAAATGCTCATTATATGTATAATTTAGCATACTCAAGGAGGCAATTAGCGACACATAAGATGTTAGATGTTCCACAAAACTGAACTATTCTTGACACTCTCTGGTGATATTATGCTGTTGTCTGCAGCATTTTTTATTAGCTGGAAGGCAGCGGCTATTTTTGTACCTGTCATGAGCTGGAAGGCAATCATTGGTAATATGATCCTCGTTCTATTCTGGCTCTTTATGTTCCAGAGTTCTGATCTGTATGTATCACGGACTAAAGTGCAATTGATGGATGATCTGTTTCGAGTGTTCAAGGCACTATTTTTCGGTATTATCATTATCATCGCCTTAGCATACGTGGTAAATATCGATTTTATTAAAGCACCTGGATTTATCCCTTCGTATATCATAACACTTTCGGCACTCGTCATCTGGCGACTCTTCTGGCGTGGCATGGTTGGTGAAAATATCAAGCCACATCCAAATAAGGTTCTCATATTCCAAAATGGAGAGCCTGATGTCCATTATAGCCAATTTAATATTGTAAAAAAGATTAAATTACAAGACCTCGAACAGACAGTTCCGCAAGATATTTTCAGGAATAATAACATAGATGGTATTATCATTGAGAGTAACGGCAAACGTAGAGAACAGGTGCTCAACATCATTTCGCAATTTACTCAAGATAAGTATGAAATATTTGTTTCACCAAAACTCTATCCATTGGTGTATCAATATTTTTTGATACAGAAAATTCCTGATTCGACACTATTAAAGATCATTTTCCACCCCCTCTCAGCGTGGGACAGGTTTCTCAAACGAACAATGGACATAGTGCTATCATTACTCGCCCTGGTGATTTTATCACCCATTTTATTCGTTATTACATTATTCATTAAAATTGATTCGCGAGGTCCAGTATTGTATAAACAGAGGAGGGTAGGGTTTCGTGGTAAAAAATTTACACTCTATAAATTCCGTTCCATGATTAGCGATGCCGAGAAACATACTGGTCCAGTGTGGGCAGCCCAAAATGATAAGAGGATTACCCGTGTTGGAAGGATACTCAGACCTTTAAGGCTTGACGAGTGGCCGCAGTTATTTAATGTAGTAAAGGGTGATATGAGTTTTGTCGGACCACGGCCAGAGCGATCCCACTTTGTGGAACGGCTAAAAAAGGAAATACCGCTCTACAATCTGAGATTAAATGTTCATCCCGGCGTCACTGGATTGGCGCAAGTGAGACATAACTACGACCGCTCTATTGAAGATGTTAAGAAAAAATTAGAGTACGACCTTGAGTACGTAAATAAAATTTCCTTGAGGCTCGATACAAAAATATTCTTGAAAACTATCCTGACAGTTTTGCATAAACAAGGGGCTCATTAGCCCCGATTATTCACACAGAATTATTATGGCAAACAAATCCCACATCCAGATGCAATGTAAAACAGGAAACAACAGAGTGTCAAATTTCGACGCTATAATCAATCGTTCCAAATCCGTTTAGTAATTGTCTTTGAGTAAAATTGGACAAAATGAATATGACTAATCGGGGTTAGATACATTACGCACACATCACAAATAACCTAACAATTATAAAATACAAACATACATTTTTATTTGTTTATTATGATCGCCAATTCCTTGACTTAGTCAGAATTTACCATATAATACATCATTATGAAGGTATTTCATACTTTATATATTATATCATCTGTTTTTCTTTTTTCTCAGGATTTCCCAACCTCATGGTCACAGTCGTATGGTACTTATGATGTAGCACACGTACATGAATGTGGACACTATGCATTGGGTTTCAGTTTAAATAATTACTGCATATATCAACAACAAGGCGAACATGTTGGGGATACCATTGCTTACGATGAAAGGAGATTCGATATTCTCGCAAAAATTGGGTTATTAAAAAATACTGAATTTGAGATAAAATACTCTTACCCTACGAGCGGTATACTTTCACTAAAGTATCAATTTCTTAATTCTTTCATCGACGGTGCACTAAAATGTGGATTTGGCTACATGAAAGGCACGAGGGTCGGGAAAATAACCGATTATGTCTTCGATTTTTATCCCACGCTTATTTTCAGCAAAAATCTTTTTAAGGAGATCAAAATTTTTCTAGCTCCAAAAATTATTTATTCCATACACCTCAAAGATCGCCAAGAGCCATCTGACCGTGAACCACGCTTTATTTTCCAATACGGCTATGGCTTCGGCCTTTCTATCGGCAAAAACTTTGCTATTATGCCAGAAACTAACTGGCTCTTTGGAAATAATGAAGGCATACTATACACAGTACATCAGTTTGGCTTAGGGATCAACGTGAGGATACATTAAAGAAAGAAGTACGCTCAGCGACCTCTACGGCTTCTCTGCGGAGCACTCTTTAAGTGAAATTTACTGAGGAGTGTATGTATTGTTCTGTTAAGGTATTTCTTTCGTAAAAATATATTAATTGACAGTTCTGATGTAGTCACTGCCTCAACATGGATTTTTGATTTTGATAAAACCTCAAAAATATCCGAGAGGATATCATTTTCAGCACAAATGCCCATCCCAATAACACTCACTGAACAGATGTCAGTGGTTTCTTTTATCATATTCACACGAAGTT
This sequence comes from candidate division TA06 bacterium DG_78, assembly GCA_001303225.1. GTDB lineage: Bacteria > Hydrothermota > Tepidihabitantia > SM23-42 > SM23-42 > DG-78. Next base: position 2,999 of record LJNI01000004.1, read on the forward strand.
TCTTCACGATTTTTGTTAAGAGTGATTTTACACGTTTACGCTCATCAAGTGGCGTAATGAAAGAGAGATCAAATCTCTTTGCATCAGCAATGCCGTGAAAGAAGAATTTCAAATGCACTCCACAGTGCGTCAATTCAGTAATAATCTGTGAGAGGTACTGAGGTCGTTTTGGCACCTGCACGAGCGTCACGAGGTAGAGGTTATCACTGTGGGTTATCGCCTTTGGTCGTGGTCGTTCAATATCACCGAGGTCTGTAATGAATGTTCCTCTTCTGTTATTGAAACTATTTCGTATTTCAACCGGCACAGTAAATCGTGCTGCCACACGACAGGCACGCGGATGTAGAACCTGGGCACCACGGCAAGATAATTCTAACATCTCCTCGTATGATATCGTTCTTATTTTTTTCACGCCCGGGAATTGATGTGGGTCTTCCGTAAACACGCCGTCAACATCAGTATAAATAATACACATTTCGGCATTGAGTGCTGCACTCAACGCGAGTGCTGTCGTATCTGAACCTCCTCGTCCCAATGTCGTGATTTCTTTCTCTGTACTCACCCCTTGAAACCCGCAGACAACAGGAATTTTATTTTCTCTCAGTGCTTCTTTAATCCTATAATTTTTGACTTCTAATATTCGCGCGTCTGTGTGCCGTGTGTCAGTAATGATACCCACTTGTGAACCAGTATATGAAACTGCATCTAAATGTAATCGTTCAAGCGCCATGGAAAGTAGTGCTACTGATATGCGCTCACCGGTCGTCAATAGCATGTCTAATTCCCGCGCCCTCGGTTGAGAAGTAATTTCTTGAGATCGTGCTACGAGTTCGTCGGTGGCTTGCCCCATTGCAGACACAACAACGACCACATCATATTCTTTCTTTTCCCGCGCAATCTTTTTTGCTGCAGATAGTATTAACTGCGGAGTAGCTATTGATGTACCACCAAATTTCATGATAACAACAGACATACAAGAGTATAATAATTATCGAAAAAAAATCAAGGGTGCACAATGTTGACATCACAGGAGATTTCTGTATACTGTGGCTATGAAAGTACTCATATTATTTGTGTGTATAAGCATTCTCGTACCAGCTGTATCAGCACAAGAAATTGATGAATCATTGATCGATAGGATTAAACAAGTCAGCGAAGGACTACTCGAAGGTTACTCACAGCCACTCATCACTGCATTTGGTACAGCAATGGGAACTGGGTTATTCCACTCTGCATACAGTCACGATATATTGGGATTTGATTTAGGAATACGCGTTATGTACATTAACATTCCGGCCTCAGCACGGTATTTCAGCGGAACCGCACTGGCGTGTTCTCTTGCATACGGTGATCTCGTCTGGTACGAAATTCACGTTGATAGCATGAGCACAATCTTTGGTCCTGACGTAATAACTGATATTCCCTTAGCGAGTGGTAATGCGCACACTATACCTCCATTTATGCCTGGAGGTTTTGATCTTTCAGGTGTGGGGTTTGCTATGCCACAGCTCAATATTGGTCTTCCGTATGGATTCGAGATTGGTATACGGTATATCCCCTTTGCTATTACCTATCCATTCACCGTGGAAGGTGTCAGGGGAACAGATTTATATTTCCTCGGTGTCGGCACTAAACTCGAGGTCACAAAACTTCCTTTTCTAACAACAGTGCCAATGCCTCTCGCAGTCGCTGTCGGTGGGTTTTATCAAAAGGCAAAGATTGCAGAAGCTGGAGGCTATACGAGTATACACACGTCGACCTGGAACGTGCAATTTCTCGTCTCAAAACGGTTCGTCATTTTTGAACCACTCATTGGCGTGGGTCTAGAGGGAACAACTGTCAATTTCCACTATGATTTTGAATACGTCATTCCTGACACAATTACTGGTGTACCAACAGAGGTCATTGAGCAAGTTTCTGAAATCAATGTCAGCTTCCATAGTCAAAGTCACTACCGAGCCTTCCTTGGGTTCACTGTCTATATGGGTCCTATTTTCTTTCACTATGATTACAATATCCTCCCCTACACAACGCATAATGGAACGATCGGACTAACGATTCGATAATACTCAAAAAGTTTACTTAATAAAGAGCAGGAGCGTCTCAACAACTATTGCAAGGAGCGAGAGAAATAGAAAAAAGATTGTCAAATCACTCCCCACGATACTTTCTTGAGTAGTCGTATGTATATTGAGAATGTGTGCGCGTTCATTACCGAGTACTGCTAAATTTCCTTCGTCTGGATTAACGTTCACTGCAATGGTGTCATCACCTGCTCCATAAAAACCAGGCTGACGAAATTCATCTCCTTGAACAAGGTATTCCCCACGAGGTGTTTTTAACCGTTGAAATGATGTCATCTTATCCCCAATATAAAATTCGCGGTTCAATGGTGTAGTCACAAGACCCATAAGAAGCCTATAGACTAATGGTATAAAAGCAGTTTTATATACGATATCAGTCGATTGAGGCGTAAATTGTGTGGCGATAACTGCCATATTATTATGAACAACAACGAGCGGATAGTTACCACTCATGCTCGCAATGACCCCTCTGTCAGCCACGAGTTCCTGAAAGTGGTAGAACTTAATATTTTTCAGGGTAGTCGTTCCAAGGAATATACTGAAGACCTGATGGTTGTAATCAATCCATTCGATTGTCGCGTATCCTTTTGGTATCACCAATTCCTTCACCTGACAACACGATGAGATGAAATGGCGAAGATTATCGCCAACCTTTCTTCCTAAGAAACACATAACGCCAACATTTTCTCTGCGGAGAAAATTATCGAGTCTCACCTGATCACTCTCTGATATCTCCTCTACACCATTGAGTATAACAATATTAAATTTTCTCAAATCTACTCTCTCCAGCGTATTCATAGACTGAATCATGAATGGACTCTGCACAATATCATGTGGATGCAGTGCCAGATGCAAATACTCGTCGTGTCCAACAATGAGTATTGCCGAAGTTTTGGGTAACGATTTCATAAAAAAATAAACATTATCAATGGAGAGACTATCAGTGAAAATCTCTACTTGTCCCCTTGCGAATACTACAGGCAAGAGAAATTCTAATTGCGTGTGCTGGCGTGGCTGTACTTCACATCTCTGTTCAAATGAGTAAACATCGGAACTGATACGGACTGAGCCATTCCACATTTTTGATGAAAAGTTTGTGAGTTCAACGATTAAACTATACTCATCTACGGGAATCGCGACCGGATCTTTCAGAAACACATTGGTTATACCGACGTTTCCACCTGTCGGAATTTTAACCCAATAGAATGTGCCATTTTCTACCAACGCTTCTGGAAAATCCTTAAAGGTAGTTGCTTGTCCATCACCAATATACAGGTATTCAACCTGATACTGAGGTTTTCTCTCTGGTAGACGCATTGTAATATCTCTCATGACACCGTTCTTATGGGAAATATTAAGTTTCTCTATTAATTGGGATGCTGACTTTTTCAGCACCCATGAAGGTTTCTCCGCTCTTCCAGATGTACACAGTGGTAGTATACAGAATTCAGAATTTGAAGAATAGAGTGAGAGTATTTCTCTTGTCATTACTTTTGCCAGTAAAAAATTTTTGCCGTATGCCATACTATAGGAGTTGTCGACAATGATCACAACAGATGCCATACGACCTATGCCCAAAATACCGCGCTGAAGCTTCGGTCGTGCGAGACCGAGAAATAATAATGCTACGAACAAACACCTCAATATGAGAACCAAAATTTCACGAAATCTCAACCACCCAAATTTTTTTACTTCAGAACTCTTGAGGAACTGGAGTGTCGAAAAGGGAATTTTTTTCAATTTCTTTTGAAACCAGAGGTGGATAATTATCGGAACTCCCGCAAAGACAATTCCGAAAAGAAATAATGGTTGTAGAAAAGTCATAATAGCCGTTGCCTCTTCTTGAGATATGAAAAAAGGGCTTTGTCGTAGGTGGTGTCTGTGTAGATCAGTTCGTAATCTATATAAGCTTCAAGCAGCCTCTGTCGATAGTTGTGTAAAAGTTGAGTGAATCTCTTTTGATACGACTCGCGTGCGATATTCGGCTGCACAATGAGCTCATCACTACTCTCAAGGTCAGAGAAAATAGCTGATTGTTCAAATGGAAATGTATATTCAGCTCTATCAAGAATCTGAAAGACCAGGATTTCATGTTTCCGTGACCTAAATGAACGGAGTGATCGTACTACACTATCTGGATCATCGAATAAATCAGAGAGGAGAATAACCAACCCTCTCCGTTTCAATTTTTGAGACAACTGAGAAAGTACAGAGGAGAGCGATGTTTCACCACCTGGTTTTGATTTTTCAATAGTCTCCAAGATACGCATGAAGTAAACTTTCTTCGAAGAGGGCACGATTATTTCTCTCAGCTCTTTATCAAATGTGGCAATACCGACACCATCTTTCTGTTTGAAAAGAAGGTAGGCAAGACTTGCGCTCAAATATTTCGCATATTCTAATTTACTCAATGTCCTGCCGTATCCCATAGAGCCGCTCTTATCCAAAAGAATATATGCCCGCAGATTTGTTTCTTCTTGATACTCTTTGATATAAAAACGGTCACGTCGACCAAAGACTTTCCAATCAATGCGCTTTGGCTCGTCGCCAGGCATATACTGGCGATAATCGGCAAATTCCTGTGAAAATCCCTTATACGGACTTGCGTGCAATCCGGTGAGGAATCCCTCAACGACTAACCGTGCCTTCAGGTCTATTCCTGCAAGACGTGCAAGTACTTCAGGATTGAGATATTTATTGGAAGTACTCAAAGGTCGTGTGAATACCCTGTCTCAATGGTGTTGTTGGTTTCCACTGCAGGACAGAAGCTGCCTTTGAACAATCTAAGACATTTTTGAAAACCTCACCTGGCCGTGGTGTGTCATGTCTATGTTCGATCTTCTTGTTGGTAATATCCGAGAGAATATCGACCAAATCATTAACACTCGTTGCAACACCGGTTCCTATGTTATACATATCTGATCGACAATTGAGCGCACGAACATTTGCCTCAACAACATCATGTACATACACATAATCCCTGACCTGATGACCGTCACCAAAAACAATACATTCCTTATTATCGAGAATTTGATTAATGAATATGGAAATGACACCAGCTTCACTTTTACTGATTTGTCGTGGACCATAGACATTACTGTACCGTAATATCGTGTAATGAAAAGCATACATTTTTGCGAATGCTCTGATATATTTTTCAGCTGCCATCTTTGCAACTGCGTATGGTGAGAGTGGATTCAATGGAAAGTCCTCAGTGATCGGAAATCGATCTGGTTCACCATAAATCGCTCCGCCACTCGAGGCAAAAACGAATCTCTGCATACCGTATTTCACTCCCAAGGTGAGAAGATTCACTGTGCCAATGATATTCACACGTGCATCAAAGCGTGGATCATCAACTGATGTCCTAACATTTATCTGTGCTGCGTGGTGGTTAATAGTGTCAAATTTCTCCTGTTGGAAAATTTTTTCGATCGTCTCGTCACAAATATCCTCTTCATAAAACGTTGCCTGGGGATTTAAATTTTTAATGTCACCGGTTGAGAGATTGTCTATAACAACAACATCATGACTCTCATCAACATACCTATCCACAATGTGAGAACCGATAAATCCACATCCGCCAGTGACTAATATCTTCATCGTCTTCAATTATAATCACCTCTCATGAATAGTCAACTATTACCAGTAATACGACGGAAAGACGTATTTACAATATCTTCCACTACTTCCGCGAGTCTTGACATTCAACATAATTTTGATAAAATATACTCTATGTTCTCTTGCATTAAAGACGCAATTGATGATATAAAGATGGGTAAAGTAGTAATTGTCGTTGACGATGAGAATCGCGAGAATGAAGGCGATTTTATCGCCGCTGCAGAAAAGGTTGATCCCAAAATGATAAATTTTATGGCGAAACACGGCAGGGGACTCATCTGCGCTCCTTTAATGCGTGAACGACTCGAGGAATTGAAAATTCCGATTATGGTAACTGACAATACAGCCTTACATGGTACTCCTTTTACAGTTAGTGTTGACGCTAAAAAGGGAACGACGACTGGTAGTTCAGCATATGATCGAGCGAAGACCATAAAAGTTATGATCGATAGAAAGACAAGATCCCAGGACCTTGCGCGACCCGGTCATGTCTTTCCCTTAAGAGCAGTACGCGGCGGTGTTTTGAGGCGTGCTGGGCATACCGAGGCAACCGTTGATCTTGCTCGGCTTGCAGGATTTTATCCAGCGGGTGTGCTCTGTGAAATCATGGATTCTAATGGCAGGATGGCACGATTACCGAAATTGCAAAAATTAGCTAAGCAGTTTAAGTTGAAAATCATCACGATAAAGGATTTAATTGAGTATCGCCGTAAAAAAGAGAAACTCATCGAGTGTATCCTCGAAACTGAACTACCTACAAAATATGGAGAATTTCGCCTCATACTATACGAGGATAAAATCACGCAAGAGCACCACATTGCCCTTGTAATGGGCGATGTGCGGAAGAAAGAAAATGTGTTGGTCCGAGTCCATTCCCAGTGTCTCACCGGTGATATCTTCCATTCACTGAGATGCGACTGCGGTGACCAGATGGAAGCTGCACTCAAGCTCATCGCCAAAAATAAGAACGGTGTTTTCCTCTACATGCGACAGGAAGGCAGGGGAATTGGATTGGTGAATAAATTAAAAGCCTACACATTACAGGATAAAGGGTATGATACTGTAGAAGCCAATTTAGCACTGGGGTTTCCACCAGATTTGAGAGATTATGGCATTGGTAGTCAGATACTAGTGGATTTGGGACTAACATCTGTCCGGCTTTTGACGAATAACCCTAAAAAGATTATTGGACTGGAGGGATATGGATTAAAAGTAACGAAACAAGTTCCAATTATTGTGCCACACAAGCGCAATATTTGCTATTTAAAAACCAAACGGCACAAGCTTGGTCATTTGCTACCGAGTTCACTCTTTAAAAACACACATCATTGTGTGCAAAAAGAAGATACGCGTATAGTAGTGAGTAGAAAAAAAGATGGAGGAAAGGAGTATGAAAGAGATAAAAGGAAGTTTAATCGGCAAAGGTAAGAAGTTTGCACTGATCGTATCTCGGTTTAATGAATTTATCTCAGAGAAATTGCTCGATGCTGCGTTTGATTGCCTTACCAGACACGGAGTAGCTGAACAGGATATTGTTACCTATTGGACACCAGGTAGTTTTGAGATTCCTGGTGTTGCAAAGCGATTACAGACTGCACAGTTTGACTGTCTCATCTGCCTGGGCGCAGTCATCAGAGGCGATACCCCGCACTTTGATTATATTGCGAATGAAGTAACAAAGGGTATTGCAGCACTCAATTTAGAGAAGGGAGTGCCGGTTATTTACGGAATAATAACTGCAGATAGTATAGAGCAAGCAATCGAGCGGGCAGGAACAAAGAGGGGAAACAAAGGTTGGGACGCAGCAATAACGGGATTGGAAATAGCTGATCTCTATTCACAAATAAAATCCCGTTAGAAAACATTCTCTTGTAAGGTAATTGGATGGGCCGCAGATTGGCACGGGAACTTGCTTTGAAGATTCTCTATCAATATGAAGAAGGCGATACAGATGTTGCGGGAATTCTCCATGCAGTGCTCGATCACAAAAATTATAGCAACGGCGAAAAAAAATTTTCCAGAGAACTTGTTGAAAAAATTATCAACAATTTATCTGCGATAGACACGGCTATTATTAATGTTTTAAAGAACTGGCCGTATGACCGTATTGCTGTTATTGATAAAACAATACTACGAATCGGTGCATGTGAAATTCTCTATTTTGATGATATCCCAGCCCAGGTATCAATCAATGAGGCAATTGAAATTAGCAAAAAATACAGTAGCAGTGATTCTGGAAAGTTTGTGAACGGTATTCTCGATGCAATAAAGAAAATATATGAAAGCAGCAATCATAAGTGATATCCATTCGAATTTAGAGGCATTGCAGGCCGTCATTAAAGATATTAAGAAGCGGCGCATTAAAAATACATTCTGTCTCGGAGATCTTGTCGGTTATGGTGCAAATCCGAATGAATGCATCGAGATGTGTATTAAAGAATCGAAGTATATCACTGTTGGGAATCACGACTGGGCGACACTCAACAAGACTAATATTGCTGTTTTCAATTCAGTTGCAGCGCAGGCAATACGGTGGACTCAAAAAATTATCAAGAAGAGTAATCTCAACAGACTGAAACGTCTTCCACTGACGCACACGATTGATAATGTACTCTTAGTCCATGCCACCCCGCGTAACCCCACACAGTGGAACTACCTCTTCTCACTGAATGAATTTGAAGCGGAATTTTCTCTGTTTGACACCCAAGTCTGTTTTATTGGCCATTCCCATATCCCGAGTGCAGTATTCCAAGATGCCAATGGTTATACAGACTTTCTGAGGGAAAATCCTTTCCCCTTAATTAAAAACAGAAAGTATATTGTCAATGCAGGAAGCGTTGGTCAACCACGGGATCTTGATCCGAGGGCGTGTTATGCAATCTATGACGGTAATAATAATTCGATAGAAATTGTTCGATTAGATTACAATATTCCACGCGCCCAGCAGAAAATCGTTGAGGCGGGACTACCTGAGATCCTGGCAGAGAGACTATTGGTGGGGAGATAATTCGATTTTTCATTGATTTTCAGTAAACGAGTAGGATTTATCAGTTCCTTGATAGTAAACTTTAATATCAAATTTGTGTCTAAATACTGAACATTAATTGGTTTCTGTTTAGGGAGCGAATAATGAAAAGAAAAGGTCCGGTTACAAAATTAAAGGAAGCTTTGGATGAGAAAAATAATGAAATAAAAGAACTCAAAGATAAGTATCTGAGGTTACTTGCTGAACTGGATAACTATCGTAAGCGTATGGAAAAGGAATTGGTAGAGCGCAAGAAATTCGCAATGGTTGAATTCTTCATGAAGGTTATTCCTGTGTTGGATAGTTTTGACAGGGCAATGAGTGGTGCTGAATTGAATAATGATTTCGAGAATTTTTATAAAGGTGTAGAAATTATCCATCGACAGCTGATAGAGGCTTTGCGTTCCCTCGGTCTCGTAGAATTCTCCGGGCTCGACGAGACCTTTGACCCAAACCGGCATGAGGCTGTGGCGACAGTCGAAACCGATGATAAACCGGAAAATACGGTTATCGAGGAGATTAGTAAGGGATATATGATCGACAATCGGGTGATAAAGCCAGCAAAGGTCTTTGTCTCTAAACAGAAAGAAGGAGAGGAAGGAGGTCAAGAAGATGCCAAAAATAATAGGGATTGATTTAGGAACAACGAATTCCTGTGTCGCGGTGATGCAGGGCGGTCAACCAGTCGTTATTCCAAATCCTGAGGGTGGCAGAACCACACCTTCAGTCGTTGCATTCACCAAAACTGGCGAGCGATTGGTTGGTCCCTTGGCAAAGAGACAGGCAATTACGAATCCGGAAAACACGGTCTACTCAATGAAACGATTCATGGGAAGAAGATTCCGTGAAGTCACAAAGGAAATAGCCCGGTTCCCCTTTAAAGTTATGGAACACGATAATGGCGATGCGTGGGTCAAAGCTGGTGGCAAAGAGTATTCGCCACCAGAAATATCTGCAATGATACTACAGTATCTTAGGCAATCTGCTGAGGCATTCCTCGGTGAGAAGGTAACCCAAGCAGTCATTACCGTACCTGCCTATTTCAATGATTCACAGCGTCAGGCAACAAAGGATGCTGGTAGAATAGCAGGTCTCGAAGTCATGAGAATCGTTAATGAACCAACAGCTTCTTCTCTCGCATACGGACTCGAAAAGAAAAAGAGTGAAAAGATTGCAGTGTATGACTTCGGAGGTGGCACATTTGATATCTCAATTCTCGAGATTAGTGAAGAGCTCGTCGAGGTAATCGCAACAAACGGTGATACCCACCTGGGTGGAGACGATTTAGATGAAAGAATCATAAACTACATTGCCGAGGAGTTCATGAAAGAACATGATATGGACTTGCGAAAAGACCTCACTGCACTTCAGAGAATGAAAGAGGCTGCTGAAAAGGCAAAGTGTGAACTCTCTTCTGTTATGGAAACGACGATAAGTCTTCCATTTATTGCATCAGATAAAGATAAAACTCCACTCCACCTTGAGATGAAGATGACGAGGGCAAAGCTTGAATCGCTCGTTGAAGATTTGGTAAAGCGCTCAATACCACCATGTAAACAGGCGCTTACTGATGCAAAATTGAGTCCACAAGATATTGATGAAATTGTCCTGGTTGGTGGGCAGACGAGAATGCCGTTGGTGCAAAAAGTCGTTCGCGAATTCTTTGGAAAAGCTCCTCACAAGGGAATTAATCCTGATGAGGTTGTTGCAGTAGGTGCGGCGATCCAGGCAGCAGTGCTCGGCGGCGAGAAGAAAGATATTCTCCTCTTAGATGTCACGCCACTCACGCTCGGTATTGAAACGCTCGGACAGGTACTGACAGCGATCATTCCACGCAATACGACAATTCCGACGAAGAAGTCGCAAATTTTTACGACTGCTGAAGATAATCAGACTGCAGTAACAGTACACGTACTACAGGGTGAACGACCAATGGCTCATCAGAACCGAACTCTTGGAAAGTTTGATCTGTACGGTATTCCTCCTGCGCCACGCGGGATTCCCCAAATTGAAGTAACATTTGATATTGACGCAGATGGAATCCTCCACGTATCAGCAAAAGATACGGCAACGAACAAAGAACAGAAAATTAAAATTACTGCTTCGAGTGGATTATCAAAAGACGAGATCGATAGAATGGTCCGTGAATCTGAAGATCATGCAGCTGAGGATGTTAAGCAGAAAGAATTGATTGATGTTAGAAATCAGGCTGATGGTGTTATCTATTCAGTTGAGAAAACATTAAAAGATTACGGTGAGAAGATATCCTTTGAAGATCGCAGTGAAATCGACAAGAAACTCGAAGAATTAAAGAGCATAAAAAATGGTTCTGATGTTGATGCAATCAGAAAGGCGATCGACGATCTCCAGCAGTCAGTCTATAAACTTTCAGAGGCAGTGTATCGAGACGCATCACAGAAGCAACCTGGTGGACCACAGGAACCACCAAAGCAGGAGCCAAAAGATGAAAAAGGTGGTGCTGATTATCGAGTGGTTGACGAAGAATCAGACAAAGGGTAATGATGTAGCACCGTACATCTCGTCTGAGGGGAATAATAATACTCGCTGTCACTCCATGAGGTGATATGAAAAGAGATTACTACGAAGTACTCGGCATCCCAAAGAATGCGCCAACTGATGAAATAAAAAAAGCATACCGGAAAAAGGCTAAACAACACCATCCTGACATGAATCCTGACAACAAGAAGGAAGCCGAGCAGAAATTCAAAGAAGTTTCTGAAGCATACGAAGTCTTGATGGACCCTCAAAAGAGACAGCTCTATGATCAGTATGGTCATGATGGAGTCTCCCAAACCTTCCATGGTGGTGGATTCACCTGGGATGACTTTACTCACTTTGATGACCTCCAAGATATCCTCGGTAATCTATTTGGTGGTTCACTCTTTGAAGATTTCTTCGGGTCCACTGGAAGACGTCCTCGTCAACAGACACAACGAGGTGGTGATATTCACGTTATCATTACTGTATCGCTCGAAGAAATTGTGAGTCAGGCAAAGAAACACTTTAAAATCAACCGTTTTGAGCAGTGCAAAGCATGTGCTGGTAGAGGTGGCAGTGATATTGGAACCTGTCCGCAGTGTGGTGGCAGAGGGCAGGTTCAAACCCGATCCCGAAGTTTCTTCGGTACATTTACCAGTGTTTCGACGTGCCCGCAGTGTCAAGGCCAGGGCGAGATTGTTAAAACACCGTGTACAAAGTGTAACGGTGCTGGAAGAGTAAGGCACCCGAGAACAATCGAAATCGCAATACCACGCGGCATCTCGACTGGCCAATATATTGTTCTGCGCGGTGAAGGCCACCATGGTCGAGGAGGTAGAGGTAGTATCATTGTCCAATTTGAGGAAAAACCACACGAATATTTTGAGAGAAGAGGAGATAATCTCTACCTGAGGATCCTCGTTCCCTATTCGAAATTAGTTAATGGTGGTAGTGTCGATATTCCGAGTTTGAACGCGAAACAAGAGAAGATTAAAATTCCTAAAGGAAGCAGTGCACCTGAAATAGTTCGTGCGCGGGGTAAGGGTATGCCACGGCCAACAGGTGGCTTTGGTGACCTCTACGTAGAGCTTAATTTGAAACCACTCGACACGAAAGACAGAGATTTGGGCAGAATAATTGAAGAGCTCAAAAAATATGAGGGGAAACCGACGCCAAAAAGAAGAAACAGATAAAAAAACCAAAGCAAACAAAGCACAGCATTACTGTGCTGGGTATTGCCTAGATAAACCGCATAACCTCTTCTTTATATCTCCAGATACCATCAGAGACGATGAAGTAATCCTCAGGGGTGATACCCTTCACCATATAAAACGTGTCTTGAGAAAAAGCAGTGGAGATACGGTCTTTTTAACTGATGGTAAAGGCACAAGATTCAGCGCAGAAATTACACAGAGCAGTAAATCGAATATCCATGCAAGAATTACACACACAGTACATATTGAGAGAATGAACCTGATCAACATTGAACTTGCTTTTGTACCATTAAAAGGACACAAAAATGATTTTATTATAGAGAAAGGAACAGAACTCGGCATTACAAAGTTTAGGCCATTTATTTCCAGGTTCTCAGTCGTAACACACCTCAGTTCTCAAAAACTGAATCGTTTCAAAAAAATTGCTTTGAGCGCAATGCTTCAATCTCAACGGTATTATATGCCAGATGTAGTGGTAACGAGAAACGTACGTGATTTGATAAAAACGTTCGAACATTTTGACCTCGTAGTAGTTGCTGATAGAGGTGGTACACATGCTGTACCAATTAACGCACAATCTATTCTTTTTATTGTTGGACCTGAAGGTGGGTTCGATCAGGGAGAGATTGCACACATGAAGAATGGCGGCGCGACTATGCTCTCTTGTGGGTCACACCGCCTACGAAGTGAAACCGCTGCGCTGTGCGGCATTACGAAGATTTTAACTGCCTATAGTTTGAAAGAGCATGAGTAAAAAATCACACGAGAAAACATCTCCGTACATGAAGAATATAGTTACACGTACAAAGACACTCCTCTGTATTGTTTTCCTTCTCGCTTTTTCTCTACGGTTGATCTACCTTATTCAGATCTCAGATACACCCTATTTTGAATATCCAGCTGGAGACTCAAAGTTTATTTTTGAACGTGCACAAGAAATACTCAGCGCAGATATAATCGGCACAGAGATCAATTTTCATAGTTCACCAGCCTATCCGTATTTTATAGCGCTCATATTTTGGCTTTCAAAGAATAATTTTTTTGTCTTAGGAATAGTCCAAATCCTCATTGGTTCGGTAAATTGTCTGCTCATATTCCTCTTAGCAAAAAAAATCACTAAAGGCAAGAACACTCCCGCATTCATTGCTGGTGTTATGGCTGCCTTGTATGGTATCCTCGCCTTCTTCGACGCAGATATCCTTGCGATTTTTTTTACACTCGTCTTTGTTACTCTCACACTCTTACTCCTCATCGAAGCACATCAGTCACACAGAAGAAGCTTGGCACTCCTCGCAGGAATTGCACTCGGCTGTGCAGCGCTCGACAGAACGAATATTGTGCTCTTTGCACCAGTTGCCGCATGGTTCCTCGCTTCAGAATTCTCTCTCAAACTGAAATCGTGGAAGTGGAAACCCGCTATCCTCTTTATTGTCGGTACTATACTAGTAATCATTCCATTCACCCTTCGTAACTATTTTGTCGGTAATGACTTCGTACTCGTTTCTTCAAATGCCGGAATAAATCTTTACATAGGGAATAATCCAAAAGCAAACGGTGTCTTCAATCTTCCGCAAGAGTCAGGATTATCAAATTATGACCTCTATAGAAGTTCAGGAGAGACTGCAGAACGTGAAACTGGTAGACAGCTCAAACCATCACAGGTATCACGTTTTTGGATGAAAAAAGCTGTTTCATTTATCGTTGAACATCCAGCTACAGCAGTTACACTCGCGTGGCGTAAATTTCTCTTATTATGGAATTTTTATGAAGTTCCAAATCACCTCAATTTCTATTATATCAGAGCAAAGTCTGCCCCAATTTTACATATGTTATTTGTCGGTTTCTGGTTAGTAGCACCGCTTGCCGTTGTCGGAATTGCATGGAAATGGAAACAGGGGCTCAAGGTATATGACAAGCTCCTCATTGCATTTTTAATTACGTACATGCTTTCACTCTTACCATTCTTCATCACCGCACGGTATCGGTTGCCAATGGTTCCCGTGTTGATTGTATTCGCCTCAGTAACTGTCGTAGAAATATTGAATGTAATAAAACAGAATAAAATAAAACAATTACTCTGGATTGCTATCGGCCTCATTCTCGTATCAGTATTTGTGGACTGGCAGAGAATACAATTCTCATACAGCTATCAGAGAATTATTATCGGCACCAGATACGTTAAAAGAGCACTCGAAAATCCACAATCATACTATAATGACTTTTACAAGGCAATCATTGAGCTCAAGTGGGCTGTCGAGACAGAACCATTTGATGCCCATGCACACTATCAACTCGGAAAGGCATATGCATCTATTGGTTATTATTCAGGTGCAATTGATGAGTGGACAATCACCACAACAATTGATCCTGAATATCCATCAGCAGTAGAGGTCTTAGAGATTGCACGTGATAGATTCACAACCAAAGGAGATATTGTTTCTGCTGAAGATATACCGAAAACACCATATGAGGAAACACAATTATTAGTCGCGCAAAAACAGTATGACCGCGCAGTAGATATGTGTAGGACAATTATCTGCGAAGACCCTTATCACTTTCAGGCATATAATGATTTAGGCCTCATATTTTTCGAAACAAGACAACATAACCAAGCAATTGATGTACTCACACGGGGGCTACACATAATGCCAGATAACTATTTTCTGGTGTACACGCTTGCTGGAATATACTATCGGTTAGGTGAAACAGAAAAGGCAAAGCAATTATTGAAGCACTATGTAGAGATTGATCCACATAACACACGAGTTCTTGAACTGTTGGATATGTTAGAAAAATGAGCGAGAATCATAAAAATTCCCGCTCATAGCGGGGGCTGGATTCGAACCAGCGACCTTTGGGTTATGAGCCCAATGAGCTACCGCTGCTCCACCCCGCGATCAAACTATTATACCTGAATACACCTGTTTGTCAAGCAGCGGTATTGATTTATTAATTACCCAATCGTTCATTCATACGGAAATCTAATCGCATCCCAGAACCTTGGTGCCAACAATCACTCGTTGGAAAGAAATCCATATGGACGACTGTTGACGTATAGATAAGTGCTGAACCTTTGCCAAAATCTTCTTCTACTTTTACCAGTGTACCAAGTCCTGGTGTGCCGGTCGATACACACTGTGTTTCATGTAATGCCTCGATGAATACCTCAATATCAGCTTTGTCCAGAATCCCCTTTTCTCCAGCCAGTGCGTCCATCGTGTATGATTTTATCAACTTGGACCACAGTTTGTTTAATAATCCATTATTCGCAAACATATCAAAACAGATGATTCTATCACCAGTCACCACGACCACACCGATCGTCGATTTTGAGAGCTGCGGCACTTTTTTGAAATTTACTATGTAATCATCAACCTTTTTCTTTACTTCATCATCTTCATAGTTAGCTCGAACCGTACCAGTGCCTGAGAAGATACCGAGTTTTTCTTGACTCGTCGCAATCTCATCCCACACCTCTGATTGACTCTCAGATTTTTTAGCGCGCTCTCGCACTGCATTCGGTACGAGGAATCCATCTGATTTAAACTCTGGTGATACATGTGTCCACCTCCCATGTTCAACACAGTAGACCGGCACCTGTATCCAACCGCTCTTCGCTGGAATGAGTAGGTCTTCTTTTACCATCCTATCCTGCTTTGCACCACGTAGCATCTCGCCAGTCATGATAAAGACCATATTTTTGCCACTATTCTTCACTTCGACGGCATTCACCTCACCAGAACCAACTTCTTTGATCTTCAACCATCCTTTATCCATTGCCTCATCGAGTGTCACATAGTTCTGTAAACTCAATGTCTTGTTTGCGAGGAGCGGAAAGATTGTAAGATTCTTATATTCGATTGGTTCACCAACCTTCACTGCGTTGAGGTACTGCAGAATTGCGCCTTCTGCGGCATATGATAAAACACACACCGCTGCCAAGAGTAATATTATTCTCTTCATTGCAACCTCCTTCTACTGTATAATACAGCGCGCACGTGAAAATATTCCCTTGACTACAGGGAGAGATCAATCAGGATGCTGGATACATATTTTCCAGCGTCCTAACCCATAACCCAATAACCAACTTTAAAAATCACTGTTTCCCAGTTGACACCGTGCCGTATCTGGGTATAATAGCCAATGGAACTTTCAGTAAACATTGATCACATTGCAACACTACGGGAAGCCAGGAAAGAAGTATTTCCAGATCCTATTTACGGCGCTGTGGAAGCAGAACTTGCAGGTGCTGATGGTATTACTGTCCACCTGCGCGGAGACAGGCGCCACATCAAAGAGCGTGATCTGCAATTACTCAAGGATATCATAAAAACCGAATTGAATCTCGAAATGGCAGCGACGACTGAGATGACAAATATTGCTACCAGTATAAAACCGCATCGTGTGACACTCGTACCTGAAGCGCCCGGTGAAATAACGACCCAAGGCGGTTTAAATATTTTACAAATAAAAGAAGACGCAAAACTGTTTATATCAAATCTTAAAAACCATGACGTGAGAGTCGGGGTCTTCCTCGATCCCGATATTGAACAGGTAAAAGAAGCAGCAAGAATCGGAGCCCAGTATATAGAGATCAATACGAATGAGTATTCACGCTCCAAATATATAAAAAATGAAATTATTAAAATTGCCCGCGTTGCTAAGGCTGCGAGGCGCGAAGGACTTACCGTACACGCTGGCCATGGAATTGACTACAAAAATATCGCATATTTACTAACGGTCAACGAAATTACCGGTTATTCCATCGGTTTTGCAATAATTGCGCGCGCCGTATTTGTTGGACTGAGACAGGCCGTATCAGAGATGGTTACGTTAATCAAAGGAGCACGATGAGATACATCGGGTTAAGAATAGGTATTGTTATTTTCACTATTCTGCTCGGTATCTACGCAATCTATCCGACAATCAAACTGTATACGCAAGAGAATCTATCAAAAGAAGAACTCCTTACACTCTCGAAGAAGGCAATACATCTCGGTCTCGATCTGAAAGGCGGTATGCACCTCGTACTCGAGGTCGATACGACAGACGTGAAAGAGAGTCCTCAGGATCTCCAGGAACGCGCCTTCGAGATTATCAAAAATCGTATTGACGAGTTTGGCGTCTATGAACCGACTGTGGAGAAACAATCAGGCGAAAGAATTCTCGTACAACTTCCTGGTGTCGATAGAGACCGAGCAATAAACTTAATTGAAAAGGTCGCTCACCTCGAGTTTAAACTCGTCGCTGATGAGCGCGTCGAAGATGTCCTCAAAAAAATCGACCGCTACTTCTCTGATGGAGATACGTTTGCTTTTGAAGAACCGTTCAGTTCGTATCTCATTGGAGTCGAACACGATATGGGCATTGATGTCCGTGACGAAGATTCAGTTGTGGCGATGATTGAACAGGCACAAGACATCATACCACCGGACATCGAATTCCTCTTCGGCCCCCGAGAACCGTACGAAGGTAGAGAAGTGAAACGTTTATACCTATTAAGAGAAGAAGCAGAATTGACTGGAGAGACAATTCGGGATGCCCGTCACCAGCCGTATCAAGGTCAAAATCTGCAGTATGCAGGTTCGTGGATGATTGAATTGGAATTTAAACGCGAGGCAGCGAGGAAATTTGCATCAATTACCGGAAGAAATATTGGTAAGCGCCTGGCAATCGTACTCGATAATATTGTCCAATCAGCTCCCTCGATCATCGAGCGGATTCCCCAGGGTAAAGCATCAATCACTGGTAAATTTAAGGCTGAGGAGGCACGAGATTTGGCTATTGTATTACGTGCTGGTGCGCTTCCTGCACCACTGAAAATTGTTGAAGAACGAACAGTTGGTCCGAGTCTCGGTCGGGACTCGATCCAGAGCGGAGTACGTGCAGTACTCATCGCTGGTGCCGTGGTTATCGTCTTCATGCTCATCTACTATTCACTCTCTGGATTTGTTGCTGATATCGCGCTTTTCTTGAACCTCTTCTTCCTACTCGCAATCCTCAGCTCATTCAGGGGGAGTCTCACCATGCCTGGCATTGCTGGTATCGCATTAACGATTGGTATGGCAGTCGATGCTAATGTCTTGATATTCGAAAGAATTCGTGAAGAACTCAAGATTGGCAAAACAACACGAACCGCAATTGATCAAGGCTTCGCACGTGCCTGGATCACTATTTTCGACTCCAATATCACGACAATTATTATCGGTGTTATCCTCTTCCTCTTTGGTAGTGGGCCAATCAAAGGATTTGCCCTGACGCTCACTATCGGACTCATTGCAAACCTCTTCAGCGCAGTTTTTGTCGGCAAAGTCATCTTTAATTACTTTACGTACAAATTTGACATACGTACCTTGAGGATTTAATCATGCTTGAGATTGTTAAGAACCCGAATATTGACTTTATTGGTAAGAAGAAATATGGCTTTGTATTTTCTGTAGTCATAACTGTCATCACTCTCATCCTTATCTTCGCAATAGGACCCAACTTTGGTATTGATTTCACTGGTGGTGCTCTCTTGCAGATAAAATTCTCTCAACCAATCACAACGAGTCAATTACGAAATTCACTCGCGCACATTGGTAAGGAGCACGCATCGATTCAATCACTCGGCACCGAGAAAACCGAGTACATCATCAGAGCCTCAGAAGAAGATCCAGTAGAATTTGCAAAGGCAGTAAAGGATGTGTTGGCCACTAACTTTCCTGATAACGATCGACAAATCTTGAGAGAGGAGACCGTTGAGCCGAAAATAGGTAAAGAGTTACTCATGAAGACACTGTGGGCAATCATCATTGCTCTCATTCTCATTCTTATCTATGTTTCCTTCAGGTTTGACTATCGGTTCGGTACTGCTGCGGTCATTGCCTTATTCCACGATGCCCTATTCACGATAGGTGTGCTCGTCCTCACCCAACGTGAGTTTTCTATTGTCGTGGTCGGAGCATTGCTCACCATCATTGGCTACTCAATAAATGACTCGATCGTCATCTCAGACCGCATCAGAGAGAAACAGAGAAAGATGCGTAAAGAACCCTATAATGTTGTCCTCAATACAGGTCTGAATGAAACACTCTCGCGAACAATATTGACCGTTGGTACGACGTTGCTTGCGGTTATTGCACTGTTGATATTTGGTGGTTCAGTAATCGCTGATTTCGCCTTTACCTTGCTTGTCGGTTTTATCATCGGCACCTACTCGTCAATCTTCATTGTTGCCGGTATTGTTTCGGTCTGGGAAGAAAAATTTCCTAAAAAGAAAAAATAAATACTATCAAGAAATTAATCGCAACCGGATTCTTTTTGGGCTACCTCCCTGGAGCACCAGCAACGTTTGCGTGTAGTATAAGTATTATCATCTGGTATTTGCTATCCCCCTATAAAATCACCTATAGTATAGTCGGCTTTATTTTATTCTTTGCTGGTGTTTTTATATCACAGAGCCTGACAAAAGACTGGGGTAAGGACCCACGGCAGATTGTCATCGACGAATATGCCACGTTGCTCCTGCCACTTTACTTTACCCCAAAGAGGATTATACCCCTCGTAGTAACATTTCTGCTCTTTCGTTTTTTTGATATCGTGAAACCACCGCCTATCAGAAAACTTGAAGCTATTCCTGGTGGATGGGGTATTATGCTTGACGACCTGGCAGCAGCGATATATACAGCAGTTTTGATAATACTCATTACACAGGTTTTTAACATATGACATTAACGGATTTATCGAAAGCCGTAGGGAAATTACTAACGAAGAGGAAGGTAACTATCGCTGTTTGTGAATCATGTACTGGCGGAATGTTCGGTAGCATTATTACGGGTATCCCGGGTAGTTCAAAATATTTTTTAGGTGGTGTCATCGCATATTCTAATTACGTTAAGGTAAAATTTGTAGGTGTACAGCAAAAAACAGTGAAAAAATACGGTGCAGTGAGTGCCGAAACCGCTCGGGAGATGGCTACTAGAATACGTAAAAAACTAAAATCTGACATCGGCATTGGTATCACAGGTATTGCTGGACCTACTGGTGGAACAAAGAAAAAACCTGTTGGTCTCGTTTATATTGCTCTATCGCTAAGAAGAAAAATTGTTATAAAACAATTTTTATGTAAAGGAATGCGCGAAACAATAAGAAAAAAAGCATGTAAAGAAGCATTATCTTTATTACGTCATTCTCTATGATACCACTAAAACAATCCGCATTTAAAACATTAAAATCGTTTTCTAAAATAGTACCGCTAATTTTCGGTATGATTTTATTGATAAGCCTGATCTCAAATTTGATCCCAAAATCTTTTTATTCAAATATCTTTCGTGATAATTTCCTCTTCGATGCAATTCTTGGCAGTGTCATCGGGAGTATATCGACAGGCCCCCCAATAACGAGTTATATACTCGGCGGCGAATTCTTAAAAGAAGGTGTGAGCCTCATCGCAGTAACTGCATTCATGGTTGCCTGGGTTACAGTGGGGATCATACAATTCCCCGCAGAATCTATTATCCTCGGAATGAAATTTGCAATAACGAGGAATATAACGAGCTTCATATTTTCCATAGTTGTTGCAATTATCACGGTTTTAATATTTAGTTTTATGTAAGATAAAAATGAGAGATAAATTGAAGAAAAGAAATGCCGCGTGGCTTTTTTTCATTGCAGTTCTTTTGGTTTATATTGTTCTTGCATTCATAGACTTTGAACTTTTTACTTCAAGTGTAAACTTTTTTTTCAATCTCATAATCAGAATTATTCCTATCTTCATAATAATACTCATCTTAATGATAATCACAAACTACTTCATCACTCCTAAACTAATTATGAAGTATTTTAATGCACCAGGAATAAAAAAATGGCTCTTTGTTGTAATTGCAGGTATATTATCTACTGGACCAATATATATGTGGTATCCCCTCTTAGCAGATCTTAGAGAAAAAGGGATAAACTATGGCTTTACAGCAACGTTTTTATATAGTCGCGCAATTAAAATATGGTTATTACCAGTAATTGTTTTTTATTTCAGCGTACAATATGTTATTGTGCTAACAGTTGTCATGATTATTTTTTCCATTATTCAAGGTCTAACAGTTAATAGAATTTTGTCATCATGAATAAAATTCGCATATTATCATGGAATGTTAATGGTATACGAGCAGTGTATAAAAAGGGATTTTTAGATTGGCTTCTCTCTGAAAAACCAGATATTTTGTGTCTCCAAGAAACAAAAGCATCTGAAAAACAGATCCCCGAAGCAATAAAGACCATCGAAGGGCACCACAGCTATTTCTCCCCAGCATCAAAAAAGGGCTATAGTGGTGTTGCTCTGTTTACAAAACAGAGACCAAAAAATCTTCTAATGAAATTCGGGATAAAAAAATTTGATACTGAAGGCAGGGTTATCATAGCAGACTATGGTAGATTTCTCCTCTTCAATATCTATTTTCCCAATGGCAAGGCTTCAGAAGAACGCCTCCACTATAAGATAGAATTTTACGAAGCCTTTTTACACTATGTCGATAGACTGAGAAGAGAGGGTAAAAAATTAATTATCTGCGGTGATGTTAATACAGCACATAGAGAAATAGACTTGGCACGACCAAAAGAGAACAGCAAAATCAGTGGTTTCTTACCCGAAGAACGGGCATGGATCGACACATTTATCTCCCATGGTTTTATCGATACCTTTCGTGTCTTCCATAAAGCTAGTGGTCACTACACGTGGTGGGATGTAAAGAGCCGAGCTCGTGAACGGAATGTTGGTTGGAGAATAGACTACTTCTTTATCAGTGATAACCTGAAAAAACATCTACGATCTTCCTTCATCATGACCGAGGTCATGGGTTCAGATCACTGTCCAGTTGGTATAGAGATCTTCGTATAGAATCTACAGGCAATCATATAGTTCCACTCAATTCCGTCATTCCGGCAATTATCGGAATGACGGAATTGTTTTAATCCATTATATGTTGACATCGTACGCAGTATGATTACAATGGTATCACACATGATGAGAACTTTTATTGCCATTGAAGTTCCCGAGAAAATAAGGAAAGAGATAGATGACGTAGTTACAGATGAGAAAAAAAGAGGACTCCCAATTAAGTGGGTAAAATGTGAAAATCTCCACATCACCTTAAAGTTTTTAGGTGAGATCGATGAATACAAGAAAAAAGAGATACTACCAGCACTACAAAAATTAACAAACGAAGTTACACCCTTTCACATTTCCCTCGAGAGCATCGGCTGTTTTCCCACACCCAAAAATCCGCGAGTCGTATGGGTCGGTGTTATCCAGGGAAAAGAAAAGCTGTGTTCAATTGCCCAGAATGTAGAAACCGCACTCGCTGGTTGTGGCTTCAAAGAAGAAAAAAGATTTCACCCTCATCTCACAATTGGCAGAATAAAAAAATTCTGCAACGTCGATGAAATTCTTGAAAGGCAAATTACGTCAGCGTCGTTTTTAGTCAATTCAATTGTACTCTTCAAATCTACGTTAAAACCAGAAGGATCTATCTACGAAGTACTACAAAAATTTCCATTCGGCAAACAGTAATTACTATTCATTCCAAACATCGATCAAACTAGTAAAATATTCACCATCTTATTAGGGATTGTATTAGGCCTATCCGTACAATGTAGTGTGCCTTTATGAGAGCTCTCGTAAAAATTATCAAGGAGGTGAAAATGTATCGAGCACTAAGTTTATTACTATCACTCATACTTATCGGCTCTGCCGAGGTAGTAACATTCAGCAATAACTGGGCACCACATCCACTGTTCAATGTCATTTCAGTATCGCCTACTGGTGTCGAAATTGTCTTCAGTACCCACAAGATGGTTATTGAGGATATGACCATTGATGGTGTTCCGATGAGGATATTCGGTGTGCCGGGTAATTTTCTGCCAACTGATGAAGGTGCGCCTAATCTCGCTGGAGCAGGTAGGTACATTGCGATACCGCAAGGCAGTCAAGCACAAGTCACGATTCTCGATTCTCGCACTGAAGTTTACCATAATGTCGAAGTTGCACCATCGCCAAATATTCCCCTTGAGAGTGATGACACCCCATTGCGCTATGTAAAAGATAGCCAGATATACGATCAAGATGCCTACTACCCACAAGAACCAGTCGCCTTATCTGCACCAAGAAAGATACGCGGTGTCGATGTGGTCGTATTAGGTATCTCACCATTCCAATATAATCCTGTTACTAAGACAGTAATTGTGTATAAAGATATACGGGTGCGCATCGATTTCATCGGTGGTAACGGATACTTTGGTGAAGACAGGTTACGCAGTCGATTCTGGGAACCCATCCTACAGCAACATCTCTTAAATTATAATTCGCTCCCAGAAATTGACTTTTTCACACCCAAGAGGAGTAATGGTATTGACTACATCATCATTGTGCCGAACAATCCGCTCTTCAGACCATGGGCTGATTCGATCAAGAAGTGGCGAACGCTCGAGGGCATCACTACTGAGGTCTATAGTCTGTGGGAGATCGGCGGAACATCAGCAGATGATATTGAGAATTTCCTCGACAATGCTTACAATACCTGGGATCCTGCACCGTCCGCATTCTTACTCTTAGCTGATTACCCAGTATCCGGCATTGTTTCTGGAGACGCTATTTCCAGTGGTTCGAGCATTCCAATTGGTGGGTGGAATGGCATAACCTCTCCATATTGGAATAATGGCTACAGTGATTATTGTGTCTCTGACAATATTTATGCAGATGTCGATGGCGATGATTTACCTGATATGTATCACGGCAGGATATGCGCTGAAACCTCAATACAGCTCATGCAGATGGTTGAAAAGATCCTCGATTATGAAAGCGAACCATATACTGCATCAAATTTCTATAATGAACCGCTCGTTGCCTGCGGTTGGCAAGATGATCGTTGGTTCCAGCTCTGTTCCGAGGTCATCAGGGGATTTTTCATTAATGCCTTTGGTAAAAATCCTGCGCGTCAGTACGCACTCTGTTATCCTTGGCCAGCTAATCCGTATCCGGGCTGTCCATGGTCTACAAACCCCAATACACCAGTTGTTGTTCAGTACTGGTATGATGTCGGTTGGCTCTCTGACACCCTTAATCCGCACGATATAAATTGGTGGAGTAATGGTTCTGCTTCTGGTATTAATGCGGCTATCAACTCTGGTGCGTTCATAGTCCAACATCGAGATCATGGAGGTGAGACTGCTTGGGGGCATCCATCATATACAAAATGGGATCTAAACTTTCTGTTCAATTCAAAGTATCCTTTTGTCTATTCAATAAATTGCTTGACTGGTAAATACAACTGGACGTTTGAATGTTTCTCAGAAAAGTTTCACCGTTTCTGGAACCGTGGAGCGTTGGGTGTAAATGCTGCATCTGAAGGCAGTTGGTCATTTGTCAATGACGTTTATGTGTGGGGAATGTATGATGGTCTGTGGTCTGAATTTGATCCCCACTATCCAGGGATTGGTCCTGACCACGACCTCAACCGACTCAAACCATGCCAGGCAATGACGTATGGAAAGTACTATCTTGAACTGTCCAGCTGGCCTTATAATCCAGATCGTAAGAATGACACGTATCACCTCTTCCACCACCATGGTGATGCCTTTATGACACTCTACTCAGAAATTCCACAGGAATTATCAGTGAGCCACGATAATGTGCTCGGTGCTGGCGAAACATCATTTGCAGTCAGAGCAAACTATGATGCAGTTATTGCCTTAACAGTGAATGGTGAAATCATTGGTGTTGGTATTGGTGAAGGAACCACACCCACAACCATTGAAATACCTCCGCAAGAAACTGGTGATACCATGCTCGTCACCATAACCAAGGCAAATTATTACCGCTATACAGCGTTCGTGTCAATCATTGATCCGAGTCCACCAGTCTGCTGGACACAGGTTTTCGGTGGTAGTCAGGATGATTGGGGCAATGCTGTAGAAGTAACTTCTGATTGCGGATTTATCCTTACTGGCTGGACACGTTCATTCGGCACTGGATGTGATGTCTACCTCGTCAAAACAGATCCTGCGGGTAACCTTACCTGGCAAAAGAATTTTGGTGGTGACGATACCGAATGGGGCTATGATGTACAGCAAACAGCTGATGAAGGGTATATCATTACCGGATATACCTCTTCATATGGTGCAGGCAGGCAAGATGTCTACCTCGTTAGAACAGATGCTCTCGGTGATTCGGTCTGGACTAACAGTTTTGGTGGCGACCTCGATGATGTGGGCCGTGCTGTTATAGAAATAGCTGATGGCTATATCATTGCCGGGTACACGCGTTCGTTCGGTATTGGGTCTTGTGATATCCTCCTCATCAAGACTGACACGCTCGGTAATAAACTCTGGCAAGAGACCTACGGTGCAGAACTCGCAGATTGGGGTTATGATGTCGAACAGACTACAGATGGTGGTTATATCATGGTTGGTAAGACAAACTCTTCTGGTGCTGGTGCCTATGATGCCTTTCTCGTCAAGACCAATGCTTTAGGTAATATGTCCTGGCAAAAGACCTTTGGTGGAAGCCAGTCTGATTGGGGACAGTCTGTGAAGCAGACATCTGATGGTGGTTACATTATTACTGGTGCTACTGCTTCATGTGGTGCTGGTTCATACGATGTCTACCTCATAAAAACCAACTCACAGGGTAACCTTTCCTGGTATAAGACCTTTGGTAGTACAGGAAGCGATTGTGGCTACGATATCGAGCAAACTCCTGATAATGGGTATATCATCGCAGGCAAGAAATACTCGTATACTACTAATTCCTATGATGTATACCTCATCAAGACTGACCAGTCGGGTAATCTAGAATGGCAGAAAACTGTTGGTGGTCCGCAGGCTGATGGTAGTTATTCCCTTACACTCAATACAGATGGCGCCTGTATTATCGTCGGGGAAACCTGTTCCTATACTCCTGGAAGAGGCACAGGACCTCCGCAGAGCATCGGTTCGAGCGTTTACCTCGTTTGCGTTGCACCGTATGGAAGCACATCAGGAGGCGAAGAGACTAATAACCAACCAATCGCACAGGATAATACATACTCATTGCAAATTTATCCTAATCCATTCCATAAGAATACTGTTATCAACTACACTATTCCATCCGTAACCGCGATAACAGAATCTAACCCTCATGCCTCACTCAAAATATACGATATCGCAGGAAGGCTGGTCCGATCCTTCAATCCCGAGGGTCTCAGGATCAAAGGGCAATTTGACGATAACACGATACAATCCGATCACATCATCTGGACCGGCATCGATGATAGAGGACGATCTGTGCCAAATGGCATCTATTTTATCGTCCTCGAATACAATGGTGAGCGACTACAAGAAAAAATTATTTTGATGAAGTAACGCACTGGACAGGTGACAGGCTACTTGTCTCTCCAAACGAGCACAGTAGCCTGTCACATCCCTCTCTACAATCAATCTGCACAGAGCATTCATTGATGCCACTTAGTTGATCATGTACGATGAGATAAAACTGTGTTCACTTACGACGTTTTTTGGCTTTCTTTTTTACTCGCTTCTTTGCCTTCTTCTCTTTCTTCGCCTTTTTTGCCTGTTTTTTCCTTGAAAGTTTCTTTTTCGAAGGCTTCTCTTTTGTTACCTCTTCTTTTAATTTCTTTTCCTTAACTTTTTTCTCTTTCGGCTCTTTGGGCTTTTTTTCTTTTTCTTTCTTCTTTTTCTCTTTTTTCGATTCTACCTCGACAACGTGACGGCGTTCAATAAATTTTCGTCGTGCAGCAATGGTTCCAGCATCACCCTGTTCAACAAGCTCCAGGATTGCCATTTCTGCGCCATCACCGAGCCGTGGACCGAGACGGTAGATTCTCGTGTAACCACCCTGCCGCTGTGTAAATCGTGGTCCAATTTCATCACAGATGATCTTTACCAGTTTGTGGTCTGGAATGAAACGGTAGATAGTTCTCTTTGCCGCGAGGTCGTTTGATTTAGCATATTCGATAAGATGATCGGCTAATCGACGTGCTTCCTTTGCCTTACCTATAGTCGTCCTGATTTTTTCATGGATAAACAACGAACGGCATAAATTCCTCAAGAGCATCTGGCGATGTTCTTTTTTCCTCCCTAACTTCTTTACCCGGTCACCGTGTCTCATAGTACGTCTAAGCCTTTAATTGCCCTGTATTGCCTTCTTCTTATTATATATCTTCCTTCAAATACTTCTCCACATCCATCTCAAGGTGCATACCCAGATTCGCGAGATTCTTTTCCAGTTCCTTGAGTGATTTACGACCGAAGTTTTCATAGGTCAATAATTCTTTTCCGCTCTTCTTTACAAGGTCTCCGATCGTCTTAATGTTTTCGTTCTTTAAACAGTTTGATGCCCTGACTGAAATCTCGAGTTCATCAATACTTCTCTTGAGTACCTCTCTAATCCGACGATGTTCAGCATCAAGCTGCTCTTTCGATGCAAATTGTGGTTCTACACCGAGTGCTGTAAAAAATGAGAGGTGGTGTTTCAGAAGACTCGCTGCCTCAACAATCACCTCAACTGGTGTCACTGTTCCATCAGTCTTAACTTCGAGGGTGAGTTGATCGTAATCTGTCTTTGTACCAACACGCGTATTTTTTACATCAAAATTTACTGAAAGTACAGGAGAAAATATTGCATCGACGAATATCGTGCCCACCGGTATATCACTGTGTTTAAACATTTCTGAA
>LJNI01000070.1 GCA_001303225.1 candidate division TA06 bacterium DG_78
AGCAATTGATACTCTCGTTACCAATTCTTACATCAAAGTTCTCAAGGAAAAGAAATGGCGTCTCGCATCACAGATAAAATTGCTAAATATTGAAGAAGGAGATACTATTAAATTTCGGCTCCAATTTGAAGTAATTCCACACTTCGAAGTAGATAATTATCGAAATTTAGAAGCATTTAAGAGTCAACCTGTGCCTGATGACGTACTTCTCGAACAGGGTCTACAAGAACTTCGTGAGAGACATGCAGCAATTAAAGAGGTATCAAGGCCAGCAGTCGTGGATGACTTTATAACAATGGACCTCGAAATCAGAGAAAATAGCACAGTAAAAGACAACCAAACTGACGCAAAAATGAGGATAGGTGACCGTAATCTACCTGATGAGATAAATCGTGCATTGGTTGGAGTGCAGAAATCCGAACATAAAGAAGTGAAAATTGGAAATACGCTCTATAAGATATTTATAAAGAAAGTCGAAGAAAAAGAACTTCCACAAATTGACACCAATTTCGCGAAGTCACTCAGTTACGAGAGTGTCGAACAACTCAAGAAAAAATTGACAGACGATTTAAAAAAGATCGAAGAGAAGCGCATCGAGGAGGAGGTTAAAGAATCTCTCTCGAAGGTCATCTTAGAGAGGATACGTTTTAATGTGCCAACGTCTCTCATCCAACATGAGTACGAAAGGATTCTCCAGCAGTCTCAATTACCTGATGCTGATGCAAATAAAGAACGTTTTTGGCATATTGCTGAAAAGAGAGTACGGTTTAATCTTATTCTCGAAAAAATTGCTGAAAAAGAAAGCATTACTGTAGACGACGATGAAATACAAAATGCAATAGCAGGTTTGGGAATAACATTAAATGACGAAAATAGAGACGACGTCACAATATATTTTCGTAATATATTAAGGAGAGAAAAGACAATCAATTTTATTTACAAAAATGCAAAAATAAGTGAAAAAAGTCGTATCATTTCACCAAAGGAGGCAATCAATGATACCAGTACCATTCGTCATTGAACAAACCGGACGTACTGAGAGAGCATATGATATATACTCGCGATTATTAAAGGAAAGAATAATATTTGTGGGAACACCGATCGATGACACAGTGGCAAATCTCATCATTGCACAATGTCTTTTTTTAGATGCCGAAGACTCGACCAAAGAAATAAACTTCTACATTAACTCTCCAGGCGGAATAGTATCGTCCGGCCTCGCAATTTACGATACCATGCAATTTGTAAAAGCCCCGGTGTATACATATTGCATAGGCATGGCAGCAAGCATGGCGGCACTTTTGTTGGCTGCTGGAGAAAAAGGAAAAAGATATGGCTTACCTCATGCCCGCATCATGATTCACCAGCCAGAAGGTGCCTTTCAAGGCCAGGCATCAGATATTGCCATCCATGCCAGAGAAGTTTTGACAGTTAGAGGAGTGCTCAACAAACTCCTGGCAAAACACACTGGACAGACAGAACAAAAAATCGCAAAGGACACTGATAGAAATTATTTCATGTCAGCAAAGGAAGCCAAGGATTACGGTTTAGTCGATGAGGTTTTTGAAAAAAAGCAAGATTAAAAACATGATAACACAGAGAACCTCACCAATATCCATTACGTACAGAAAAGAACAGTTACAATGAGTATTTTTCGGCCGCTCTATCTTCAGGCAAGCAAGGGAAGATTCATCAAATCGTTCCATCCATGCACAATGAGTAAAAAATCGAACTATTTAATATCTGTCCCTCATAAGATTGCTGATTTCCTCAAATCATTCTCTTTCCTTGCTGGGTTGCAAAACAGGGGCACCTGTGTCATACTCATGCCAAAGTTCCTAGAAACAATATATGGATTAATGAAACAGAACATTTTTAAAGTAATGTTCTATGATAAATTACCACTGCTCTTTTCCCGAGATCACAAAATGCTAAAAAAACAGTTAGAACACGAACAGTTTCACTACCTCGTCGAATTAAATATACCAGCAAATATTTCGCTCCCCTATCTCACATCAGCCGAAAAACGAATATGTCTTTGTGATAAAAATAATTTCCCGTATTACAATATTCTCATCAGGGAAGGTTTTACTACACTCAATGGATTTTTCGAAATCAAAGATAGTAATCCACAAAATTTATTCCATTTTAACGCAAACAGGGTAAAAACTATGAAACGAAAATTGGGCAAAAAAAGACCCTTGCTCTTTGTAAATAGGCATGATGATATCGAGTGGGAAGGCATTAAGGTTATTGTTGGTAAAGATATACAAAATGTGGACGCCGAAGCATACGAAATGTTGTATCTCGCCGATGCATATTACGGCGTGCATGATGAGCTCTATGAATTTGCTACGATCTTTAATAAAGAGATAATCTCACATAAAAAATGAAAATAAGACACAAATTTAGCTCACGAGTACTCGTTATATACTTCCTTATTGGTATCGGGATTATTGGTATTGTTACGTTTATCTACTCGAACTATCTGATTCAAAAAATCAAGAAAGAAACTGAAACAACCTCACGGCTATTTGCTGAATTCGCACGCGGGTCAAGTGTAGATGAAGAAAGACTCGTTGAGCTATTCTATAAAGAAGTGATTGAAAGAATAGATTTTCCTGTAATCCTCACAAATCCTGACGGTGAGCCTTATTCTGCAAAAAATATCGAAGAAAAGGACCTCAACGCCGCCATTGAAAAACTCGACCGAGTACAGAAACCGATTCCTATGATTATACGTCACGGTGCTGACTCGACACTCGTTGGGTATGTACACTGGGGGCTCTCACCATTCACTCGTTCACTCCAAATCCTGCCTTTTGTCGAAACGATTTTTCTGATTGCCTTTCTCTTCCTCGGATTCTGGGGATACCTACTCTATCGTAAAAGTGAAGAGGAAAAGATATGGAATGCGCTCGCACGTGAAACAGCGCATCAACTGGCAACACCGCTCTCGTCACTCACAGGTTGGCTTGAAACAATCAAAGGGAAAATACCAAAAGACATCTACGCTGGTGTTTATGAAGATACCGTACGAATGAAAGAAGTCTTAGAAAAATTTTCAAGAATTGGTATGCCACCGCGATTGGTTGAAAAAGAACCAATGGAAATTATTAAGAGTTCGGTGGAGTATATGAAAAAACGCGCCCACTCACAAGTAAAATTCCACGAAGAGTATGAACCATTACCGGCAATAAAGTTCGATGATATACTACTCGGTTGGGCAATAGAAAATATTCTCAAGAACGGTCTGGATGCAATCGGGGCAGCGAAGGGTTCAATACGCATTCGGACCTTTGATGCGAATGGTGCGACTGTTGAAATTTCAGATAGTGGAAAGGGTATTAAAAAAGAAGGTGAAATATTCAAGCCCGGATATACGACCAAAAAATATGGTTGGGGACTTGGGCTCGTATTAACAAAAAGAATCATTGAGGAATACCATAGCGGTAAGTTATTGTTAAAGGCAACCGGTCCTCGAGGCACAACATTTCAGATATATATACCAAAGGCGGTAACATGAAGATATTATGGATTGACGATGAAATAGATTTATTAAAACCATTTATCTATCTCCTTGAACAAGAAGGGTACGAGGTTAAAACAGCAACATCAGGAGAAGATGGTGTGAAATTAGCTCATAAAGAAGTTTTCGATCTCATTTTTCTTGACGAAATCATGCCTGGAGTGGACGGCCTTGAAGTCCTCCGAAAAATTAAGAGCGAAAATTTCCAGCAATTAGTCGTCATGGTAACCAAGAGTGAAGAGAAGAGTTTGATGTCTCAAGCGTATGGTGGTTGGGTCGATGATTATATCACAAAGCCGTTTAGTTTTAATCAGGTGCTCTCTGTTCTGAACCGGACATTGAAACGGCGGGTGATAATCGAAGAAAAAATGGCTGAAGACTATGCTACACAATTCAGGTCACTGGTTACTCCATCTGATTTTAATGAATGGGTCGACCACTACAAAAATATTGTATCGTGGGATGTGAGGATGTTGGAGTTCGGCAGCAAAGACATAAAATCAATGCATGAAGAGAAAAAACGTGAGGCGAATATTGGTTTTGCGAAATATATCCAGAATGAATATTGTAATTTTATACGAGGCAAGGGACCGACCCTCTCACACACGCTCTTCTCACAAACCCTATTACCACTCTTGAAAGAAGGTCCTATCCGATTCATCATTTTCGATTCGATGAGACTCGATCAATATTTTAAACTGCTCCCGTTTTTCAGAGATTATTTTGAAATTAATACCCAATACTACTGTTCGATATTACCAACTGCAACACCGTATTCCAGGAATGCATTATTCTCTGGTTTACTCCCGCTCGAGATCCTACAAAATTATCCCCAATACTGGATATTTGATGAGAAAATGCAAAATAGGTTCGAAAAAGAACTGTTTCAGGAATGGCTTACGAGGCATAACCTTCGCCTCAATTTTTCATTCTATAAATTATCTTCCATTGATGAAATAAAAAGTAATGTCAAGCGAATGATAGAAGACACTGCCGACATATCAATCGTGATAATCAATTTCTTCGATCTCCTTCTCCACTCGATTCCTGGCCGGGGCGATATGAAAGGTATACTCGACGATGAACGTGTGCTCTTGAATCTCCTCGGATACTGGTTCCCTAGTTCACCAATTTTTGATTTTTTCAAAGGATATGCAAAAAAAGGAGCCCGCGTGACACTCACGACTGACCACGGATTCATTCGAGTTCGTAGACCGAGTATCATCTATGGAGGTCGAGAAATCTCTCCAAATCTACGCTATAAATATGGTCCAGCAATTCGTGTTGATAAAAAAACCGCCCACCTCTTAAATAATCCTGGTGAATTTTATTTACCGACTGATGATCCATCAGTACGATTCGCCATCGCGAAAGAAGACTACTATTTTATCTATCCGACAAAACCAACACAGTATGAACAACAATACAAATTTACGTTCCAACACGGTGGAATATCAATGGAAGAAATGATTCTACCATTTGTACACATGATGTCACGGTAGAAATACAGATACTTATTCTCTTACAACACGTTGTCACGGCTGAAAATCAAATGGAATCGAGACGTTCTGTTCGAACGGCTCACCATCCTTTGTCGCAGGTGTAAATTCCCATTGCTGTGCAGCTGCTAATGCAGCTTCTTCACAAGCTGGATTTCCAAAACTGGATAACACCGTTGCCTTCATCCCCTTTCCGTCTGTACCGACAAGCACACGAACTACTACCCTGCCTGTAGCACCGAGAGAGCGGACAGATTCTGGATACTGCGGCTTAACCTGTTTTACTGGTTTTGCCCGGGTAATGACCGAAGGTTTAGGTGGCGTTGGTGGTGCAACAATAGTTGTTTCGGGTACAACCGCTACAATCGAAGTATCTTCCATCATAGTTGCTTCTAAAATACGCTCTGGTTCTACAATTTCAGGAGGTCGTTCTTCTCGAATCACCTCTGCCACCTCAGGAGGTTGTGTCGGTACTTGTGTGTCGACAACAGCAGCGACTGTTACTCGACGCTCAGCTTCAGGAATCCAGTATGTATAAGCACTCGCGAGTGCTATCCCCTGCTCAGTACCCTTTACGCGTTCATATAGAGCTGATATGGTATTCGGTACGACGAGAAACGTGTATGGTTGATCATCGTATACTATCCGTTGAAACTCACCCCATATCTTCTTTGCTTCTTTACGGTTAAGCATCGCAACGCCTTGTTCAATGAGCGAATCGATGACGCTGTTTCGATATGAAACAAAATTAAACTTCCCCTTTGTAGAATCTGAATGCCAATAAAGGGTAGGATCGATTTTCTCAGTAACTGTCCAGCCCATGATGAATCCATCAAACTCCTTCTTGAGTACCGCAGTGATGAATGCTCCAGCATCGAGTGTTCGGGTATTGATCCTAATACCAAGTTTTCTCAAATCACGGGCAATGTACTCGAGCACAACAACACGCTCAGGATTTTCAATATTAGTAATTATGTTCAGCGTAAAGTCTGCACCATCCTTGTCAATGATTCTGTTACGATTTCGGTCGGCAAATCCGTGTTGCGCTAAAATATTTTTTGCCTCTACAGTATCGTATGCCATTGGTGTAATAGAGGTATCACAACCCCACGAAGACTGAGGCAATGGGCCGAGTGATATTACACCCATATTTGCAAAAACATCAGCTAAAATTGTCCCTTTATTGATCGCCATACTCAATGCTGTACGCACAGAGGGATCTTTCAGAAATTGATGTTCAAGATTCCAACCAATATAAGTATAAACATTTCCTGGACGTGAATCAATGCTGATATCTTCATTCTCTGCTAAATTTTTTGCTTCCTTTGGTGGAATATTGAGCACGACATCAATGTTGCCAGCAGAAAAATCTTGAACCATGGCTGTCATGTTTATGTATTGCCTGATGACGATTTCGTCGAGTGGTGGCCTGCCGCGATAGTATGCATCATTGAAAGATAGAACGAGGTGTGAACCTGGAATCCACTCTTTAATTTTGTACGGTCCATTACCAACTGGAGTCTCTCCGAAATCCGGCCCCACTTTTTCATAAATATGCTTTGGTACCGCCATAATATCCGAATCAGTAAGGATATCTGCATAAACTTTCTGAAACGTGAATTTGATTGTATATGGATCAAGGACTTCGACATCTTTGATAAATCTGAGTGATGCGACATGCGGATATCGTGTAGCCGGATCTTTCATTTTCTCAAATGTGTATAAGACATCTTCTGCTGTCACAGAAGAACCATCCCACCACGTTACATCCCTTCTCAAATAGTAGGTAATAGAAGTAAGATCCTCGGAAAATTCCCATGATGATGCCAGTTCAGGTGTCATCTTACCAGTCTTGAAATCGATACGGTGGAGAGATAAGAAGAGTAAATTAAGGATATCATTTGAACCAAATATTGATGGTGAGAGCGGAGATATTGTTGTCGGTAAATTGATCGTTCCAATAATAAGTGTACCACCTCGCTCGCCGAGTAATCTCTCTTCCTTTTTCGCACAAGATGTTATAATGAAAACGAGCATGAAAAATACAAAAAATAACCGTTTCATGTCTCCTCCTGCTTATATATACATATATATCCGTATTTTTATTCCTGTCAAGTGAAAAAAGTGGTTTTTCGCTCAGGTATCTAAAATATCATTTCTTATCAGGTATAGAATTACCAAAGTAAACCTTCATGTGCGGCCAGGGGATTTCTATTCCCTGTCTATCAAATTCATCCTTTATGCGCTTTCGTAATTCACCCATAACATCCCACTGCGCAATCGGCTGAGTCTCACCCAAGATTTTAATGTCAATACCTGAATCACCGAGAGCATCGATCCTCAAAACTTGTGGTATCTTGATTATCTTTTCTTTCCATTGTTCTTCTTGCGCCAATTTAGTACAAATACTATTTATTACTTTTATGACGCGGTCCAGATTCTCTCCATAGCTGACAGAAATGTTCATATTAACCCTTGAAAATTCTTTGGTAAAATTACTGGCGACATTTATTTCTCCATTA
This sequence comes from candidate division TA06 bacterium DG_78, assembly GCA_001303225.1. Classification (GTDB taxonomy): domain Bacteria; phylum Hydrothermota; class Tepidihabitantia; order SM23-42; family SM23-42; genus DG-78. Next base: position 7,551 of record LJNI01000070.1, read on the forward strand.
GGTACGTAGTGCACTATTCCATCGAGATCTCTCAAAATTGTCCTCCGCAAGTTAATCTCCTCGACCAATCCAGTAATTCCTGCAACCTTCGCCACATCGCCGACACCGTAGGGATTTTCTATGAGGATGAATAAACCATTGATGATATCTTTCACAAGATTCTGTGCTCCAAAACCAACTGCCAATCCTAGAATACCGAGACTCGCTAATGCTGGACCTATATTAATGCCAACTTCTGCGAGAATTGTAAAGAGAACAAGTATGCCAATTAAGATACCAATCGTATTTCGCATTACACGCGATACTGTCTTACTCCTTTTTTGAACCTCAATCTGTGATTTACCCTTCATCTGCAGAGTAACTGTTCTCCTTATAATACGGGGGACAACTTTCTGGAAAATAAAGTACACAACGAAGCCAATAATAATAATAACTAAAATTCTCAATCCATGAATCTTAAACCATTCAATCATTTTTACTCCTAAACCAATCAATTACTTTCTTTAAACCTTGTTTGAGTTCAACCTGTGGTTCCCAACCGAGTAATTCTTTTGCCCTACGTATATCAGGCTTACGCTTTCTCGGATCATTCTCTGGTAACGACAAAAATTCCAATGTGCTTGTACTCGAGCAGAGCTGTTTTACGATATCTGCCAATTCTAAAACAGTATACTCTAGCGGATTACCCAGGTTAACTGGCATCGCATAATCAATCTGCGCCATCCTCATAATACCCTGCACCATATCACTAATGTAACAAAAACTTCTGGTCTGTTTTCCATCACCGAAGATTGGTAATGGTTTATTCTTTAGAGCCTCGGTAATGAATGTAGGAATAACACGCCCATCACCAGAACGCATGCGTTCTCCATAGGTATTAAAAATTCTCACAATATTGGTTTTTATACCAAACTTCCTGTGATAGGAAATTGTCATCGCCTCGGCAAAACGTTTACCTTCATCATATACAGATCGAGGACCGATAGGATTTACATTACCCCAATAGTCTTCTTTTTGAGGATGGACTTCCGGGTCACCATATACTTCGCTCGTAGAAGCAAGGAGAATCTTCGCATTCTTTTTCCTTGCGAGTTCGAGCATATTGTAGGTTCCAAAAGATGCGGTTTTCATTGTCTCAATGGGGTATTTCAAATAATCGAAGGGACTCGCTGGAGAAGCAAAATGTAAAATCAAATCAACCTTACCCTCAACGTCTGATACATTACATACATCCATATTCAAGAATTGTAATGCGCTGCTATTGAGGTGAGTCTTGATATTCTCCTCTCTACCGGTGATGAGACTGTCAATCACAATAAGTTCATGACCACAGTTCAAGTAATGATCGACAAGGTGTGAACCGATAAATCCTGCGCCACCAGTTATTACTACTCTCATCCCGCTCCTCTTATTATCTTGGGCATACACATAAAATTACGAGGGGCGGGGCTCATCTTCCGACTCCTGAATAAATAAATCCAAGTTCCTTCATCTTATCTGGTTCAAACACATTTCTGCCATCGAGGAAAACAGGTTGGCGCATTGAATCCCTGATCCTCTTCAAGTCGAGATTCTGAAACTCTTCCCATTCTGTTACGAGTATCACTGCATCAGCACCCTGCGCTACTTGGTACGCATCATCGCAATACTCGATGTCAGGCATCACCGTCTTTGCCCGTGTCATAGAAACGGGATCATACGCCTTTATCGTTGCACCATGCTTCTGCAATTCTTTTATAATCGTTATTGATGGTGCAAACCTCATATCATCGGTATTTGGTTTGAAGGCAAGACCAAGCACACCAATCTTTTTGTCTCTCAGATTCCAAAGGGTGTCTTCAATTTTGGCAACAGCCCCGAGCATCTGTTCTTGATTGATACGTTCGACCTCTTTCAGGAGTCCGAAATCATACCCTAACTTTGCTGCAATACCAATGAATGCCTTGAGATCCTTTGGAAAACAGAAACCGCCAAAACCAAGACCGGCATTTAAAAATGCCCTCCCGATTCTCTTGTCTGTACCCATTCCCTCGGCTACCTTGAGTACATCTGCACCTGATTTTTCACAGAGGATTGAGATTGCGTTAATAAAAGAGATTTTCATCGAAAGAAAGGAATTAGAGGCATGTTTTATTAACTCGGCACTCGCAATGTCAGTTACAATTTTTGGGGCATCAATCGGTTTATACAGTTCTAATAATTTTTCTTCTGCCTTCTTACTCTCAACTCCCAAGACCACACGATCCGGGTGTAAAAAATCATCTATAGCAGAACCTTCCCGTAAAAATTCTGGATTTGATGCTACATCGAAATCTTTCATTTGTCTGCTAAATCGCTCCACTACTGTTCTCACCCATTTACCCGTTTGAACTGGCACTGTACTCTTCTCAACGACAATTTTATACTCGTTCATTGCGGCACCAATTTCTTGGGCTACCTTTTCAATGCTCGAGAGATCAGGTTCACCATTTTCTTTTGGCGGTGTACCAACAGCAATAAAGAGAAAGAGTGATTGTTCAACACCTTCACGTATCGATGTTGTAAAACTCAACCTCCCTGCCTTGACATTTTTATTGACGAGCTCTTTGAGACCCGGTTCATAAATCGGAATGTCACCTTTTTTTAATGTATTGATCTTATCTTCATCATTATCAACACAAACAACATTGTGCCCAATATCTGCAAAACAAGTACCTGAAACAAGACCGACATAGCCAGCGCCTATCATACACACTTTCATTCTGCCTCCTCATAAAATAAATACCTAAACCAAGCCGCTTACAACAGGCTTGGGTAAATTCCTAAATACCTAAAAGTAAGTATTACTTCTTCTTATAAACAATAAAAAATATACCACCGAGTATCGACCATAAAAATATGAGTAAAAATGAAATAATCGATACTGCGAGTGCAGTTTCTCCTGAAAGACCAACCCTCGAAAATAACAGAACAAAGAAACTCTCTCGTACACCAATACCATTAAGTGAAATAGGTATCATGGAGACCACATTAATGATTGGCAGGTAGATAAAGAATGGTAAAATCCCGACCTCGTAGTTACCTAGCGCGCGCAACACAAGGAATGGACCGACTGCAAGAAGTACCTGAATGATGATTGAATGGACCGTACATAAGGTGATTGGTCCCCACGCTCTTCCGAAATCAGTGAATGAATCATGCAAACGACTCAAACGTTCTCCTAATTTGAAAATCTTTATCTTCCGTACGACTGGTGAAATTCGCTTATATGCACGTTCAGAAAAAAGAATATAGGCTACGATAATTAATATAACAAGACCTACACTCATATAGAGGAGAAATTCTGTTTGTCGTTTCTCGATCCAAAGATATAATACGGCAATCAGCGCGAAAATAAATAATCCAATAAAACCGAGTATTCTATCTGTGAGCACTACGGCGAGCGAATCTGCCTTTCGTTTGCCCATGGAGTAGAGTACTCGTATACCATCGCCACCAATTGTTGTCGGAAGCAAGTTATTGAAAAATAATGCGATAAAATAGATAACGGTCGTACGAGGGAAGGGAATCTGAAACTTTTTATAATCTAAAAGAACCTGCCATCGCCACGCCGAAACAATAACAAAAAGAAAATATGGGATGAGACCATAAGAGAGATATAGTACGTTAATACCACTAATTTTCGTTAATAGTTGATTTATATCGAGTCGCCATAACAGAAAGACAATTAACCCGATGCCGACAACGATCCTCAAAACCGTTGTGAGTCTTTTAAGTGTTTCTTT
>LJNI01000071.1 GCA_001303225.1 candidate division TA06 bacterium DG_78
TTTGTTCCGGAGCGAACACCAAACTGATACACATTCTCAATCCCTACGACTTCGCTTACCCTGCGCAGTGTTGTTGCATGACATACCTTCTCACCGAGGTACTCATCGCGTAGATCACAGTGGGCATCAAATTGAACAACTGAGAACTTCGGACATTGCTGTTTGAACGCTTTGATAACTGGAAAGGTAACTGTGTGTTCTCCACCGAGAAAAATAAATATCTTTTCTCTATGTAACATAGCGCTCACCTTTTTTTCAATATCTACCAGCCAATCTTCCGAATGAAATTGAATATCACCGAGGTCACAGATATTTACGTCACAGAGACTCTTGTTCTGATACGGAGAAAAGTCTTCAATGTTTTCTGCACACTGTCGAATATACTGAGGACCTAATCGTGAGCCTGGAATAAAAGATGATGTCTTGTCAAAAGGCAGACCATAAATGACAATATCTGCGTGTGCTACATCGGCAGATGCGTAGTAGAGTTTCATGAAACTGCTGTTTTTTCAGCTACGAATGAATCTTCAGTATACCCCAAAGCACCAGCCATCGTAATCACCTTGATAGGGCACACCTCAAAACATCGTCCGCAGCCAATACACTTGTCTTTGATAACAGTATGTCGTTTCCCGGGTTCTCCTTCTATCGCCTTAAACTGACATACCTTTACACACTCTGCACAGCCATTGCACTTCGGTGAGATAATAGCGTACGGTCGCGCCTTTGCTCGGTCAATAAACGATTTTGTCGGGCATTTATTAAAACATATTCCGCATGAGGTACACGTCTTGAAATCCATGACCGGAATATTGCCATCCATTGCAATCGCGCCTTCGTACGGGCAAACCTTAACGCAGAGGGTACAACCAATACACCCTGCCGTGCACACGTTTTTCACTGCCTTCCCTTTATCGAGTGACTTACATGCTAAATAAACTAATTGCGAACGAGGTATGAGTTCTAAGACCTGGCGTGGACACTCCTTAACACAGATACCGCACGCAGTACACTTATTCGGGTTGATTATCGGTAGATGATTCGACCCCATACGTATTGCACCAAATGGACAGACTGTGACACAGTGACCACCTCCAAGACAACCATACTGACACGCCTTATTTCCTCCTAAGAGAATATAGTTACTCCGGCAATCCCCTGGACCTTGATAGTCAAACTTCTCTGCTGATTCTTCCTTACCACCCCGGCACCGTAAGACACACACCATCGGCTCAGTCATCTCAACCTCGACGCCGAGGACCTCGCCGATCTGTTTGGTTGTCTCTGGACCACCGACAGTACAGAGGTTCGGAGGATACTCGCCAGTTTTTTCAGCCAAGGCGTGAGCATAGGCATCACAACCAGGGAACCCGCAGGCGCCACAGTTTGCACCAGGTAAGAGAGCGCGGATTTTTTCTTCTTTTTCACTCACATGGACAGCGAGTTTTTTAAAAGCGACCGCTAATACTGCGGCAAAGATTAAACTCAATCCTCCTAATCCGATGATCGACTTTATAATATTTGCGGTATCCATTGGAGCACATTATAAGTAATTCTCAACTATTGTCAATATAGCTTTCCTCTTACTCTTAAAATAAAGTTAACCTCTTTTTGCATATTCCCTAGGTAATTATTCTTGACTCACGTCTTATCGCAACTATAATAAAATTTATAATTAACAAAAATCAAAATTTCAATATAAATTGAGTCTATAGATTTTATGAATAAGGATAATAAAGTTTGGTCTGATAAAATTATAAAAAAATTAGATCCATCTTTTAGGCATAGGTGGGAGGTTTATAACGACTTGATTTATTCCTTCTTATCAAAGAATACCATATGGATAGATATCGGCTGTGGTGATAACTCAATTGTAACAAGTTTCGCAGACCGGTCGAATTTCGCAGTGGGTATTGATCGTAAAGTGCCTGAGCACAGAACCAAGGCTGCATTCATCTGTGCAGATTTACGTGATTTACCCATCAAATCTGGAATCGCTGACTTGGTCACATTACGTTTTGTGGTAGAACACCTACAAAATATCCCTGATAATTTTAAAGAGATCGATCGGATTTTAAAAATCACCGGACGAGTCATAATATTAACAACTAATTCTTGGAGCCCATTTATATTTCTTCCGCGTCTACTTCCTTTCCGTCTCAAGAACGCAATTATTCAAACTTTGTATAAAGTTAGTGAACCAGAAACCTTGCCAACTTTACATAAATTTAATTCTTCAAGAAAAATGAAATGTGGTCTGGGCAATCTTAAGTTAGTCAGTATTGATTTTATACAAGATGCCAATTATGTACGTCGTTGGTTATTTTTAATATTTTTCTCTTGGCATTTGCTTACAAAACGATGGGGCCTCAACGTTTTCAGAACCTGTATTATGGCAGTTTTTCAGAAATCAATCTTTGTGCTGCCCAGGAAATAATTAGTTCGATGTCGATATTTCTGTCTTCTCCTTTCCAACAACTGTAATCTTTTATATCTGGGAAAGTCAAAATTAACTGATTAGGGTCTAAGAGTCAATGATTTTTTTGTTGTGAATTGTCGAGCGTCTCAGACTGCGGGAATTTTTTTTTCGTATTCCACAAACATCCGGCGGAAATGGTATCCGTAAACTGCAAAGACTATCGCCGAAGGAAATAAATATGGTCGTTTTGTTAATGACCAGAAAAATAATCTCCAGTAATGCAATTTTTCTCTTCCAATAATACCAAGATACCAAATTGATTTCACGAATGCCTTGATGTGGACAAAACGAAAATATATTGGCCTTACTTTTGGGGGTCTAAATCCTTCCAAGAAAGTTCTTATTCTCTCATAGTAATGGTGAGGCGAATATATTGTCGAGAGCACTTTCTTGTATCCATGAACCAATGTTTTGTAGTCCATCTTGGGAATAAAATTAAGTGAACAATCAGTATTGTCTCCGCTTGTTTTCTTCACCAAACGATGTTCAGTCTCGAGTCGATTATAGAGATGTGTCCCTTTCGCGGCATTCAGTAGACCAACCATTGCAGTAACAATACCAGTGTTCTGGATGAATTCTGTAAGCCGAACAAATATTGATTCAGGGTCATTATCAAATCCTAAAATAAACCCTCCCTGCACCTCAAAACCATGCTGCTGGATCTTTCTGACGCTGGTAATGAGATCGCGTCCAATGTTCTGATGTTTTGCACACTCACTCAAACTCTCTTCATGAGGAGTTTCAATACCAACGAATACGCTCTGAAACCCAGCCTTGATCATAAGGTGCATCAGTTCTTCATCATCAGCAAGGTCGACAGATACTTGGGTGGAGAAAGTGAATGGGTATCTTCTTTCTCCCATCCACTGGATAATTGCAGGTAAGAGCTCATTTTTTACTTTCCTTCTATTGCCAATGAAATTATCATCCACAAAGAAGAGAGCATCACGCCAACCCCACTGATAGAGAGCATCGAGTTCTCTGATTATCTGCTCCTTTGTTTTTGTCCTGGGTCGGTGCCCATTGAGCATAGTGACATTACAGAATTCGCAGTTAAAAGGACACCCGCGGGAATATTGAATACTCATGAGGCTATATTTTCTCTTCTTGACGATCTTCCAGAATGGAATTGGTGTTTTAGTTATATCAGGGAATTCATCTGAGCAGTATATATGCCGAGGTTCACCCCTCTCCATGTCTTCCAAAAACTTTGGAAAGGTATCTTCGACCTCACCAAGAAACAGGTGGTCGACATCATCAAAATCTGCCTGTTCAATTGTAAACAGAGGCCCGCCAGCAATGATTTTAACACCATAATTTTTACAGCGCTCAATTACTTCTCGTGCCGAATGACGCTGGAGTTCCATGCCGCTGATAAATACATAATCAGCCCACCTGAGATGTTTATCTTTCAATCTCGTGGTGTTCATGTCGATAAATTTCTTTTCCCATGCCTTAGGAACCATCGCTGCAATCGTTAAAAGACCGAGTGGTGGAGAAGCAGCTTTCTTTGATATGAACTTTAAGGCGTACTTAAAACTCCAAAATGTCATTGGAATGTGTGGATACACAAAGAGTGCCCTCATATTTTTTCTACCAGCAATTGCCATTTTTATTCCCATCGTCCCCTTGACATGTACTACTTGTCTGTTATAATTCTTGTATGAAACAATTTATCTATCTCATTTTTATACTGCTCATAGTTTTGAGCTGCAGTGAAATAGAGACAAAATGGGAAATGAAATTTGATGCGGCTGGGCCTGGTGATTATTCGATCAAGGGAATTCATGTCTCTCACGATATCTACGTGACCGGCTCATTCCAGGGAAAAGGGCAGCGGCCACAGTGCATTACAGCATCGTACAATGAAAAAGGAAAACTCAACTGGTTCACAACCTACGAGAAGCAGACCTTCATCTCTTCTTCTGGTTTATCAATTGCAGGATTTCATGACGGTATCTATATTCTCCTGGACGGTATCGATTCTGACAACAACAAAAATGTACTCCTCATTAAGTACAACGAAGGTGGTACGAAACAGTGGGAACAAGTGGTTATCCAGTCCAAAAAGAACATTGAGAGTGAAATGTTATTCGACTATTCGGGCAATGTCTACATCGCTGGATGGACAACTGATATCGAAAATATGACTTTCATCTTTGTGGCAAAATTTCAACCATCTGGTGAATTAGTGTGGCTCTCTAAATATACAAATCCCTCGTTTCGCTTCGATCATCTAAAATTCGATATTAAAAAACCAGGGATATTTCTAGTCGGCGGCGTGCTCGAGAATAGCCACGATTTTTTCTATCTCAAATATGACAAACTGGGACAATTTCCTGGTCTCATACAACATATAACTCCTGAGAGAGAGAGCAATCTCGCAGACATCAAAATTGACGATGCAGGAAATGTGTACCTGCTCGGCTCGAGCAGTGGCAGTGATACTGGTCATGACTTCCTCACTGCTGTCTATGACCGGAGCAACAACATTCTCTGGACTATCCGTTATGACGGATCTGCACACAGTGATGATATTCCGAGCGCCCTTGCAATAGACGATTCATCCAATGTCTATGTTACTGGCAGAAGCACTAATACAGACAGTATCTCTGAGATTGTACTACTTAAATACGATATGCATGGCACTCGCGTATGGTCTGAATTGTACACACGGAAAAAGAATGAACCTGCTCAACCCTATAGTCTCCATCCTGATTTTATACACTATGATAGAAACATTGCCCCTCGTTTTTACATCATCGGCACGGTCGGTGATGATGTCATCTTATTAAACTATAATATTCATGGAAACCGTTCGTGGTTTAAAACATACAGTAGTGGTAAAGGGAAAAAAGATACGCCGATCGCCTTTTCTGGTTATTGTCTCGCAGTGCAGAGTGAATCAGAGAAAAAATCTGAAGCAAGAATCATAAAGTACAGCAAATCTGAAATATTCGGAATTGCACGCTGGGATTAAATAGATTTTCGCCTTAAATCTTCTCGTTCTTTAGAACTTCTACTTTACGAGTATTATCTTTTCAAACCTACCAAAAGTGTCTGCAGAATCTGTAGTCAACTGGACAAAATATACTCCAGGTGAAGTCCGGTTTCCATAATCATCATCGCCGTACCAAGTAATTTTGCCTAAGGCTGAATTTAAATTGTTAAATGATCTAACCAATCTTCCAGTTGCATCATATATTTTTAGGTTCGTTGATTCATGTTTACTTTCGACTGTAAAAGAAATAGTAAATTCAGAATTCGCAATCGATGGACAAACCTCAATCCCTGGTATTTCGTAATCAGACCATACTATTTCCTCAATCCCCGTTGGTTTGACCTTAATATCTGCGGTCATCGTATCACCTGAGTTGCTAATGTTTTCTACGGCAACATACGTTGTGCTAAAATTGTAGTCCTTTGTATCTGGTGTGGTGCTGTCATTAAAGCTTCGTCTGATTAAAGTTCCGGGCCATGGATCTGAAACATCTCCGCCATTTATATTCTTTTCCATTTGCCAATATCCATCTGCCTGTTCTACTGCCACCTTATAATGTCCAGAATCTGTGTATCCTGGATACCACTGCCAATCATTATGTGGCATAGTCTCATCAACATGATAGATAATCAGTCCGGCATATGGAAGCTGTTGGTCAAAACCCTTTTTCTGGCGATTTTCTACTAAGAAATACTGGGTTGTCGGTGTTCCATCTGTCCAGAGTTTGTATACTACAGAATCATATTCTACTGCGGGGAATTCCACCCCAGTCTGATTTGAAGTGGGAACCACAGGGTCTAAAAACCCAGATTCAATTTTACACCACGCATCAAAATGCGCAGGACGTGTACCGCCTCCATTCCAACAACCACCTGCCATTACTGTCCAATCTCCGCAACCGCGTGAATCATAGTCATAATCATAAAGGTCAGGAAGCCCAAATAAGGCATGCCCAGCTTCATGGGCAAAAACACCTACTTTACCATCCTCTGGCTCTGTCGAGTATCTCCATGCCAAGACTCCATCAACATTAGGTATATTGCCTGTAACCCATGCATGACTCCAAATGTCCCATGGATTACCAGTTACTTCAGCTCCTGGCCCAGCGTGTACAATGAATAACGCATCTACATAATTATCACCATCGTTATCAAATAGGGAAAAATCAACATATGGATCTGCTGCCCAAATTGCATCTTCGGTAAGTTTCTGACAATTTTGAGGGTAAGGACCCCATCCGTACTGTCCATTGGTATAATAAGTATAATTCTGAGGCATCCTAAACCAACCCACTATTGTGGTTATGATATCAATACTGTTGTAGCTATTCTCGAGATAAAAATCACGAAAAGAACCTGTAGAATAAACTCCTATAGAAGAAAGTAAAGAATCATAATGAAGTGTATCTGTAGTTGCGACATTATCGTTAAAATCAACCAATATCACGATCGCATTGATGGTTACTCTTTCTCCTTGATGAATACTAATCGGATATGGGTTGGGTTCATCAACACCATGTACCCTAGCCTCTTTTACAATTTCTATGATGCGATAATATCTTCCCTCTGCTATTAATCTCTCCTTCAATTCTGGAGACATGGGTACGGCGTATAAGGAAATGGCTATGAATGCCATATAAGAGATTATGAAAACCTTCTTAATATAACCTCCTTCAATATATAAGTCTATCTCTGGCGCCTATGTTGTCAAGACAGGAGGACCATTATGACTACATTGCATTGACTACGTTTGTAAAATTTGTATACTATAGGCTAATAAAGAAATAATGTAAAGGAGGCATGATGTTTATTAATAAACGCTTTATAGCAATAGGACTCATTTTGGTTGTAGCCTTTATGTCCTTAACCTGTGCACCAGGAAATGAGCGCTGGGATCAAGAGACCAATCCTGGACACCTGGCAGGTTTCTGGGCTGGCGTATGGCATGGACTCATTATTGTCATTACCTTTATCTGCAGTCTGTTTACGAGTTCTGTTGGGCTCTATGAGGTGAGTAATACTGGGTGGACGTATAATTTAGGATTCTTGATTGGACTCATCATTTCATTAGGCCATATCTGGCGATGGGGAAAATGGAAGAAACATCATGTCAAGAAAGACGAATGGGATAAAATCGGTGCCCAGGTAGAAGAAAAAGTACGCGTCGGAATTAAATCATGGCTCGACGAAGCTAATAAAGAAGAAAAAAAGAAGGAATGGGAAGAAATAGGGAAAAAGGTTGAAGAGAAAATCAAAAAAGCCCTCAAGGAATGGACTGAGAAATAGAAATACTCATTAGGTAATTTGTCATTGAATACATGCCCCGCATTTTCCAAAAGTGCGGGGCATTTTCTCTTATACTCAGACATCCATGTATCCTCCTTTTCACTACGACATAACGAGAATTCTCGTAATGACAGAATGAGATAAAAACACATTGACCTTAATTTCTAAACAGATATAATTTATTATCATGTTATTTGTGACTATTATTCTTTTAGTCATTTCGGTAATCGTACCGGCGGTTAACCCTCACCTTAGAACACTGATCAAAATAACGCGAGGTAATGTGCAAGGCAATGCTGATGATTACTGGGACTTATATACGGAGAGCATAATTGATGAAAAACTTTTTTCAGAGAATACTCAGCAATTAGGTGGTCTCCATAACATAAAAAAACATGAAACTAGTTTTGCAGACAAATTAATAACCGAAGCAGAGTTCTGTCAACAAATTGGGCTTGATTTTGCAAATAATGTTATGCCCATGGAATCAAAGTGGTTTTTAAATAAAGCGGAGAAACTAGGTTTAGTTACCATCGAAACTTATTATGCAAGGGCGAAGAATTACGCTCGAGAATGGAATAATATACTTCATTACAATGCTGATTTGTCAGATCCTGCATTAGAAGCCTGCGAAACAAAGTGGCGTGAAAATTTACTGTTGGTTATCGAGAACTCTCAAGATAGTATGGATATTGAGAGGACACGGTTTGAATTAATAACAATCTATAATCCTAGCAGAACACCCATTTTTACGGATGATTTTGCACCAGAAGTAGTAAATAATTTAGAAGAATTTATCGATAACTATCCGAAAAGTCCAGTTATTCATCAGGCATACGAAAGATTGGTTTGGTGGCTTTATACAACAGAAGACTATGCGAAACTTGGAAAAGTGTGTAGGAACTTTATCAACAACTACCTTGATTCACCAATTATAGAATATGTAAAATTCCAACTTGCAAATGCCTACTATTTCATCGATAATTTTGCTGAAGCAACAGAAATCTATAATTCAATACAAAAAGAGTTACTACCCAATTCGGTATATCCGGGTTGGCAAAGGTGGTATATAATAGAAAAAATTGACGCTAGACTTGATAGTATAAAATTGAACTTGGATTAAAGAATAATCTAAGTAAGAATTTCACGGATTAATGCTTTATGGCGGCACGGTTTTTTCTTGATGGTAAACACGCGTTGCATTTCTCTTGCCACAATTCGTGCCTTTGATTCATTATCACTATAGATTTCTATTAAACATTCATTCTTTTCTACATGATCACCAATTTTTTTATACATTTTAAAGCCGCACGATGGGTCGATCAGGTCTTCTTTCTTTACCCTGCCACCGCCCAAGGCAACGAGCAACATTCCGATGTTAAAAGTATCAATGTTCTGTAGATAACCTTTCTTCTGAGCCCTCACCTTAATTTTGTTTTTCGCTACAGGTAATCGTGAATAATCGTCGATAATACGGACATCACCACCTTGCAGTTTAACAATCTCTCTGAATCTGTCGAGCGCTTCGCCTGTAACAATCTTCTTCTCTAAAAGTTTTCTTCCGCCTCGTATCTTCGCAATGGTGAGCATTACCTCAGCGAGTGCCAATGTCACTTCCAAAACATCATTCGGTCCTCTACCTTGTAATACTTCTATCGTCTCTATGACCTCCAGGGAATTACCAATATAGTCACCGAGCGGATTATTCATATCAGTTACAATGGCTCTGGTCTTCACACCCGAACGTTTGCCAATCTGAATCATTGTTTGCGCAAGCTCTTTTGTCTTTTTATATTCTTTCATGAATGCACCGCTCCCACATTTCACATCAAGGACAAGCCCCTCAAGGTCTTCAGCTAGTTTTTTCGACATGATGCTCGCTGCAATGAGGGGTATTGAATCGACTGTTGCAGTGACATCACGTAGGGCATAGATTTTTCTATCTGCAGGTGCGATCTCAACAGTCTGTCCAACCATTGCCACGCCTATTTTTTTTAACTGATTTTTAAATTGGTTCACCGTCAAGTCGGTTTTGAACCCAGGTATGGACTCTAATTTGTCGAGGGTACCGCCGGTATGTCCTAACCCTCTACCTGAAATCATAGGCACACACACACCGCACGAGGCAACGAGTGGCGCTAAGATGAGCGATACCTTATCGCCGACTCCACCAGTTGAGTGTTTATCAATCTTCGGCCGCTTAATATCTGAAAGGTTGAGTACTGTGCCTGAATGGAGCATTGCTGACATCATATCAGTCGTTTCTTTGAAATCCATCCCCTGGAAATAGACTGCCATTAAAAATGCTGCGAACTGATAATCGGAAAGCTTATTTTTTGTATATTCCGAAATTAAAAATTGAATTTCTTTTTGAGTTAGTTTATATCCATCTCTTTTTTTGCGAATGATCTCTATTGAATTATAATATACCAAGATTTTTGAGCCTCTGGCATGATGCACATTCACCGCACATGGTTTTCCCGCCGAGATAGCAGGAATAGATATTTTTCAAAGGTGCGTCGTATTGTAAGCCGATTTTATATATCTCTCTTTTTGATAGTTTTTCCACATAACTCATCACTGTAACTTTCTTACGTGTGCTGTACCTCAATGATGTATTTATTGCCTCCACAAACTGAGGAGTGTTATCGGGGAATTCTTGTGCTTCCTCGCGGTTAAATCCGGTTACTATCAAATCTGCACCATAGTATTCAGCATAACACGCTGCTATATTAATAAACAATCCATTCCTATTCGGAATCCAGACATCTTTTAACGTTTTGAACTTCTTGGCGCTCACCTTTTTCTCTGCTCGTAACATAACCAGTTTATTGAATTCATCAAAAAAGGAAATTTTAACAAGTTTATGTTTTATTTTTAGTGCACGACAAATTTTCTCAGCTGCCAGAATTTCCATTTTTGCTGAACGCTGTCCATAATCAAAGGTAAGAGCAAATATTGGTTTTGTTTTCTTTTTGGCAATTGTAGCACTGATTGTTGAATCTAATCCGCCGGAGAGTAGGATTATACTTTTGGGTTTCCTGATAAATATAGATTTTTTAGATTGCTTCGTCACTTCGTTCCTCGCAATGACGAGTTCTGTATGCGATAAAAATAAATATTTAAATTATTCGCTTTCATTCGGCTCATTCGCCATCTTCATGGTATGTAACTGAACTGTTTGGTCCTTCCCAAACAGTAATTGATGCTACACTCTTAATTTTTTTCTTCATTTTCTGAAAAATATATACAGCTACCCACTCTGCTGTGGCATTATGTTTCTTAAAGAAACTCAGTTTATTTAAATTTTTATGATCTAATTCTTTTAAAATTCTCTTGAGCGTCATTTTCAAACGCCGGAAATCCATCGCCATACCCAATTTATCAAGCTTCTCCACCCTAATCCTAACTTCTATCTTGTACGTGTGCCCATGAACGCCAGCGCAATCGCCAGGATAGCCTCTCACTTGATGGGCCGCGGAAAAGGTTCCTTCTACCTGCAACTCAAACATCTATCTCTCCCTTCACCCCGTTAGAGATAAGAAACGTTTCACTCTATTCCTGAGATAACGTTTACCCATCCCAGATTTTAAATATTTTTTTCGTGCCCGTGCATCTTGCTCGTTTAGGCATGCCTCATAGTATATCAAATTAAATGGACCTCTCCCTCTTGTTGATGCCACCTTACCAGAATTATGTTCTTTGAAACGTTTCCGTAAATCACCGGCTGAACCCGTATAGAGCTTGCCATCCCTTTTGCTCTGTAATACATAGTTACAGTACATGCCTCCACCTATATCTCTAACGGGGCAAGTCGTTCTTTCAACATCTCCCGCGCTTCAGTGAAGAAATCAAGGGCAATCTTTTCGCGATAATCAGGATACGTCCATTCGAGGGGATTGAATTGGTGTCCTTTATAAATAAGTGTCACCTCACCATAAATACCCTTACCCAAATATATACGATGCGAATAATTCTTGGTTGAAGCAAGAATTACATTACTCATAGAAATTAAACCAGGATCAACATTTATTTGTCTGCCACCATTTTTATGTAAATATTCATTTTCGACACGATTCGATTTAATTTTTAAGTGAGCAAGAAAATCTGGATCTATCAACTTTTCAAATGCAACCCATTGACGCAAGAGCGTACCACCCATTTCTTTGTTGTAATATGTAGTATGTGTGAATGGGATTTTCCCTGATTTCAATAAAATTCCTCCGACATCGTCAGCAAATTTTTTAAGTGCTTCGTCAACAGAAAACTCTTCGACATAAATCAGTCCCGTAATTGGCAGAACTTTTTCAGGAGTCTTAATTTTTGCCATCGCACACCTTCACACAGACACCACATATATGTTGACCAATCCCCCTGATTTTTGCAAACTCGTTCAATTTCTCATAACAGCGTAGTATATCAACACCGTCCTCAGAGATCGCGTGAGCTGGGCAGACCTCAATGCATTTCTTACATGTACCACAATTTGCATCAATTTTTTTGCTCAGTTCAAAATCTACATCAGTCAAGACTGAAACGTAGCGAACCTGAGCGCCATGTTGAGGATGAACGAGTAAACCGCTCCGACCAATAAATCCCAATCCTGCCTCATGTGCCAATAGTCTATGCGATACATGACCTTTTTGTTCCTTCCAATCCACTACTTGAGAAGCAGGAATAGCAACCGCTTGGCTGCCCCATTCTTCAATGAAACGAACAAGATGGTAGGCAGTCTGATCGAGAAGCCAGTTCACTGTTTTGTAGTGATGTTTATAAATGAGTGTGGGACGGTCTTTTATTGTCGCTAATACAGATGCTGAGAGTGGATATCCAAAAACAACAACTCTGGGAAATTGATTCTGTATCTCATAGAGCGTAACATCTCCAGGAACCTCACCAAATCCGATAGGACCAACGCCAAATCGGTTAAGAAACTGTTTTATCTCTTCTTTGGTACGTGCCATACAAATTACGTAGTGTCATCAGTCTCGTTCTGCTCATTCTCTGTACGCTCACCCACATCTTCGACAAGACCAAGCGGTGCTGGAAGATTCGGTGATCCTGTCTGCTCAAGAGACTCATGAGGCACCATATCACCAAAATCCTCTTCTCTCGGGAGATCGATAATATCCTTTATCCCAAAATATCTCAAGAACTCTTTGGTTGTCCCGTACTGTATCGGCCTGCCAGGCAGGGGTAGCCTTCCGCGCGTCTTAATCAATCCTCTTTGCAGCAGTGTCATTAATACACCTGTTGAATCAACACCCCTCACCTTTTCTATTTCACCACGCGTAATTGGTTGATGGTAGGCGATAATTGCCAACGTCTCAAGAGCTGCTTTCGAGAGTCCTGTTTTCCTATCGTGTAACGCACCAACCTGGTCGGCAAATTCTGAAAGTGTGTAAATCTGAAACCCACCAGCAATCTCTTTTATTTCAAATGCCCGTCCTGTAGTCCGGTACTCCTGATTTAACTCGTCGACGTATCGTCGAATATCATCTTGTGGTATGCCTACGATCTCCGCTATCTTTTGTATCGAGAGCGGCTCGTCAGTAGCAATGAGTAAAGCCTCAATTGTACGCTTCATATTTTTTTATGCTCTGTCCGCTTTTATCCTCCTCTTGCTATCTTCTCCTGGTAATTATACTAAAAATTCCCAATTTGTAAAGTAATTCACGTAGTATACGCATTCCAGCAGTCATGAAATATATGTTACACAAGAATCCAACAGCTCCACTTCTTGACTTGCCCTAAATTGTAACTATAATCAAGGGGTATTGGAATTTGAAAAATCCCAATACCTTTGATTACGGAGATAAAATTTGATTACACAGATTGCTAAAGTTTGCGTATCGCTGTAATCTTATTTGTTTATCACTGTAATCGAAACCGAACGAAGTGAGGTTATGTTAAAAATTAATAGCAGAAGAAAATTACACCAGTACGTTTTCATCAAATCTTTCATTCCTCAAAAAATATATACCAATTAACACGACCTAACGTATGAAAATCTTATATATTACGAGGACATTTCCTCCATCTGTCGGTGGGATGGAGCAGCAGAGTTATGAATTTTATTATGCATTAAAAAAAATCCACGAGGTGTATTTGATATCGTGGTCACACGGATTACCGCTCTTACCGTTATTTTTTATTAAAGCAATAGTAAAAGGTTCATATTATTGCTTAAAATATCACGTCGATATTGTTCAAATGGGAGATTTATCACTATCTCCATTAGTCGTATTATTCAAGTACCTTTTTAGAAAGAAAACTCTCGCAATGTCTCATGGAAAAGATGCATTTTTTAATAATGTATTGTACTCCACTACTGTAATACCCTTAGCCAAAAAGTTGGATGGGATTGTATGTGTAAGTTCTTTTCTAAAACAACATCTCGGAACAAGAGGATTTATCGATGAAAGACTCTTTGCTATTCCTAATGGAATAAACATTGCACTCTATGAACATGTATTGGATAGAGAAGATGCACGCAATCATATTGAAAAAACCTATGGCATCAATTTAAGAAACACGAAAATTGTTTTGTCTGTATCCCGTCTTGTGAAGAAAAAAGGTCTTTCGAACTTTATTGAGAATATATTACCAATAGTCATCCGCAGTATTCCCAATGCTGTATTTCTCATCGTTGGCGAATCCAGAAAAAAAGAGGCAAAGGAGGAGAAAGCCAAAATCCTCCACGCCATAGAAAAACATTGCCTACAAAAACATATCCACTTTTGTGGAGAAGTAACAGACAGAACCATATTGCTCCGACAGCTCTACACCATATCAGATGTATTTATAATGCCGAATCAGCGTATAGAAGGTGATTGTGAGGGATTTGGTATTGTAGCTCTTGAATCAGCAATGCACGAGTTACCAGTGGTCGCCTTTAGTGTCGATGGCATTCCAGCTGCTGTTAAAGATGGAAAAAATGGTAAATTGCTGCCCGAAGGTAATAATCTCGGCTTTGCCCAAACCATAATCAGGCTGCTCCGTGACGAAAAAAGAAGAACAGCGCTCGGCAGGCATGCCAGAACATTTGTGTCAAAATACTACAGTTGGGAGCGTATTACCTATATGTACAGTGATATAATAACTAAATTACATATATCGAAACGTATATAATCGATACCTGTTTCTCATTTTTTGAACTTCCACTTTACAATATTCCAGACTGCTTGGATACCATCTTTAGGACCGATTTTTTTTCCTTTTCTTCTACCTCTGTAGGTTATCGGTAACTCGGTGATTTTTTCGCCTCTCTTCAAAATCTGTTAAGTGACTCTTGTATAAGAGATTCGTCAACAGCGTTAAAAAACGGTTTGCAATATAACTCAATGCCAGAAATTCCCCCTTACCCATGACACGAGAACCATAGACTACCTTAGCACTCGCTTCTTGGATCGGCGTGAGAAGCTTCGGATATTCACCAGGAGAATATTCCAAATCAGCATCTTGAATAATGACAACACGACCTTGCGTAATACCCAATCCAGACCGAATTGCAGCTCCTTTACCCATGTTTTTATTGTGGAAGATCGTCTTTATTCCTTTTTTTGTTCGCAAATAATCCCGCGTCCCATCTGTTGAATAATCGTCTACCACAATGATTTCGCTATCGATATTGACCCCTGCTACTGCACGCAAAATCGCCTCAATATCATGTATCTCATTAAATACGGGCACAATAACTGAAACCTTCATCTGGTTTATTATATTAAAAATTCTGTTGTTGTCTACCCCAGAAGAATTAGAAATCTGATGTTGACATTTCATGAAAACCTCGTATAATAGCCACTATAGGTAGAGGCGCCATCGTCTAGTCTGGACTAGGACGTCGCCCTCTCAAGGCGAAGATCACGGGTTCGAATCCCGTTGGCGCTATGGTTGACATATTTAAATTTTTAGATATAATTACTATTAAATACATTCTGAACATCCTAAAGGAGGATGGATGGATAGAGATGATAAAATTGACAGCATTATCGGGAAAAGTACCGTAATAAATGGTGACATTAAAGTAGATGGTGCGACGAAAATCGACGGTACAGTCGAAGGTAACATAACAGCCAAAGATAGCTTAATCGTCGGCAGAGATGCAGTTGTGAAAGGCACCATCGTTTGTAAATCGGCAATCATCGGAGGACAAGTCCAGGGCAATGTCACTGCACATGAGATAGTCGAGCTCCAAAGTGGAGCACGGGTGGCAGGTGATATTGTCTGCAAAGGAATAATCATCAAAGACGGTGTATTTTTTGAAGGCAATTGCCGGATGTCTCAAAAAACAAAAGAAAAACAGGAAAAGTAAGCGATGTTTATAAAACTGTATGGGACAAGGGGATCAATAGCTGTATCCAATAAAGCAACTCAAAAATATGGCGGTAACACAACGTGTCTATACGTCGAATCACGCGCTGGTGATGCAGTGGTCATCGATGCTGGGACAGGAATCAGGCAGGTAGGTGATTATCTTTTGAAAAGCAAAATAAAAAAGATAAGTTTAATTTTTACTCATTACCATTGGGATCATATACAGGGAATCCCTATGTTTATACCAATATTTTTAAAGAAATCAGTTTTGAATATCTATGGTCATAAAAAAGAAGCTTCGGCGAAAAAAGCCCTCTCATACCAAATGACCAAACCTTACTGGCCGGTAACAATGGCAGACCTGCCGTCAAAAATTGTGTACAAAAGTTTAAAGAAAAAATTTAAAATCGGGAGTTTAAAAATTGAAACAATTATCAATAATCATCCCAATTATACCTTGGGTATTAAACTCACCGAAGGCAAAAATAGTGTAGCATTCTTGACTGACAATGAACTTTTTGCAGAACAAACACACACGCCGTATAGAAAATTTGTGAATTTTGTCAAAAAAACAAAATTACTTATTCATGACGCACAATATACTAACAACGTATATAAATCAAAGAAAGGATATGGACATTCAACATATACCCAGGTTATGAAGCTCGTTCAAGATGCGAAAATCAAAAATATTGTCTTCACACATCATGATCCTTCAAGCAGTGATATATCTATTAATACTATTCTTAAAAAAATGAGGAGAAAATACCCTAAATACAACATTAAGGCAGCTGCTGAAGGCATGACGTTTACCTTCAAATGATCAGAGCACACTTCACTAAACAGTGAACCCAAAGGTCTTAATTGTTAGAACCGCTGGTACAAATTGTGATGTAGAAACCGCCTACGCCTTTGAAAAAGCAGGCGCACGTGCTGAGCGCGTCTACATCGATGAAATAAAGAAAAAGAATATCCTCGACTACCAGATTATCACCCTGCCCGGAGGTTTTACCTATGGTGATGATGTTGCTGCAGGTAAGATTCTCGCTAATGAGATCAAATACAAGCTCCGCGACAACTTCAAGGAATTTATTGAAAAGAAAAACTTAATCATTGGAATCTGTAATGGATTTCAGGTCCTTGTCAAATGCGGCATCCTTCCCTGCTTTGAAAACTATTTTGAAAAGCAATCAGCGAGCCTCGTTGCCAATGATTCTGAACGATTTGAGGACCGCTGGGTTTATCTGAAAGTAAATAGTGAGCGTTCGGTATTTACGCGAGGGATGAAAACAATCATTACTCTACCGGTTGCCCATGCCGAAGGAAAGTTTGTTGTCAAAGATGAGAACGTTTTAAAAGAAATACAGAAGCTCATCGTGTTTCAGTATGTAGATAAAAACGGTGAGTCAGGTGCCTATCCAGTTAATCCGAATGGATCAGTGCTCGATATTGCCGGAATTACCGATCCCACAGGACGAATTTTAGGCTTAATGCCTCATCCTGAGCGCAATATTTCTCGTTTTCAGCACCCCCTTCATACCCGAGAGAAAGTGAATGAACATGGTGATGGATTGCAGATATTCAAAAATGCGGTCAAATATTTTACAGCGTAATGAACGGCTATTTAATTAACCACCCTATTCTCGAATTCAAGCGTGGTAAAAAAGTAAAATTCTATTTTGAAGGAAAGGAAATCGAAGGGTATGAAGGATTGCCCATTGCAGCCGCTTTGCATGCGGCGGGTTGTAAAGTTCTCAGTTATTCAGAAAAATACAATCGACCACGAGGGTTTTTCTGCGCAGTCGGCAAGTGTTCATCATGCCTCATGGAAGTTGATGGCAAGCCAAATGTCATGGTTTGTGTGGAACCGTTGAAACAAGGAATGAAGGTGCGTAGGCAAAAAGGCCGAGGAAAGATCTAAAATAGATGACAGATAACAAATATCAGCTTCCAGACAAAGACATTGATATCTGTGTTATTGGTGGTGGACCAGCTGGTTTAGAATCAGCAATTATCGCAAAAGAATTGGGTGCTGAGGTACTACTCATTGATGATAATCCAATTCTCGGCGGTCAGTTAATAAAACAAACCCATAAATTCTTTGGCTCAAAGACACACTATTGTGGTGTTCGGGGATTTACTATTGGTGAAATACTATCTGACAAGGTTAAGGAATTAGGCATAAAGACTCTGCTCAATGCTACCGTTGTTGGCTATTATGATGACGATAGTCTCGGTGTACTAAATGAAAGCAGCCTCTTTCAGGTGAAGGCAAAACGGTATATCTTTGCAACAGGTGCGAGTGAAAATATGCTCGCCTTTGAAAATTCAGATTTACCAGGGGTCTATGGTGCTGGTGCAGTCCAGACGATGATGAATGTATATGGTGTGATCCCTGGAAAACGAGCAGTAGTTATTGGCTCGGGCAATATCGGATTGATTGTCCCCTATCAATTACTACAGGCACGTGTAGAAGTCGCAGCAATCGTAGAAATCCTCGATAAAGTTGGTGGTTACTATGTCCATGCAGCAAAGATAAAGCGGGCAGGTGTACCCATATATCTCAAACACACAATCATCG
>LJNI01000072.1 GCA_001303225.1 candidate division TA06 bacterium DG_78
CTGTGTAGCACCTACTCGACATTGTAACATCATATATATTATCATCAGCACGAGCAGATACATACTCACCCTCAACACCAGCCTTCAACTTCGGTAATTCAATACCTGCACCAATGACACCAGTGTAGTTCATATAGGTCGTCTCAAATTGCGTAACATCATTATCATCAACATAGGCAGGTGTTTTGGCATCGATAAGACCGGCAAGTGTGAACCGGAAGATGTTATGCCGATACAGAACATGACTCTTTGCCATATAATCATTCAATATCACATCACCGAGATCATACTCTGCATGGGAACCAGCAAGATTCACGTATCTATAGCCGAGCACATTTGCCCAAACAAGATTACCGAGTGTAATAATGCCGGCGAACGACGGCGATACTGCATGTCCAGTAAAATCTTGGCTATAGTCAGTCTCACCAAGCGTATGCGTGAAGGTAAACATCGTGTAGTGGTATTCACAATTGAGACCAAAGATAACAGGTCCAGCATCATAACTGATACCTGTTGCACCACCAATAGGAAAGAACGATGCTCGGTCATCTTCATCTGAAGAGCGGAACGGCCCAGATAATGTAGATTTCTGGCATTCGCACAAGATCATGAGGCAAAGAATCCATGTAATCGCGGCTCAATTGCGAATATGACATAATGATTCCCCATGATTGGGGGTTTAATTCTTCTCCAAAAAATCCATATTTTGTGTCAAATCTCCGAGATTCATATCTAAACTGGCATGGAGGTAATGAGAACACCGGGATATCTTCAAACCCAGCTGGACCGAGTGCCTGAAATGGAGCATAGTTTCGTAGATTTTCTGGAAATGCCTGACCTATTGCCCAGTAGATAACAGAATCTTCCTGCCACTTCTCTTTCAGTCCTGCTGCTGTGAATGAAAAGACAGAGAACGTATCATCTGCAAAAAATCCAGCAGGCATGTTTGCAAAATCAAAGAGATTCAATTCATTGTATTCATCCTGGAAAATATACCGTAAGTCTCCCATGCTCCAGAGTCTTGTTTCATATGCAAAACCACTCTGTAAAACCAATGCACTGATTACAACAAAAAATAAGATGTTTTTTGTACACATTTTCCTCCTCCTTCTTAATATTGCCTTGTTTCTCTTTGAATACAAAAAACCCTTAAGCACGTGCTCAGGGGTTTTTATGTCGCCTCATCTTTTCATTATGGTAATATAATCAATAATATATATAAAGTCAACATCCAAAGAACATGCTTTATCAAGACTTAAATAGGAAACAGACAAATGGTGGATAGTTAGTGGGTGTAGATGCTGGAAAACAGATGGTTAATAGTTTTTGGTTATGGTTGCTGGATTTATAATGCCTATATATGGATATGTGCTGATAGTAAACGATCATAACGTGCTCATTGTCTAAATACTTGACAGAAGCGTAATTCTGACTATTATGACATAGTAAGGAGGACGATTTGCAGGAAAGGTTCACTGAAAGGGTTAGAAAAATATTGCACCTCTCACGTGACGAGGCGCTTCGATTTAAACACAGTGTCATAGGCACAGAACATCTCCTTCTCGCAATGATCAAAGAAGGAGAAGGCGTCGGTGCCATGGTGCTCATCAATTTAGGGATTGAACTGACTGAATTACGCAAAACAATCGAAAATTCAATGGGTGGTGGAAGCGGCGGAAAAATTGATGTACCACTGAGCAATGAATCCAGGGTCTGTCTCAATTATGCAATGGAAGAGGCAAAGAATTTTGGCCATTCCTATGTCGGAACCGAACATTTACTCTTGGGTATTATTCGAACTGAAGGTAGTCTCGGCGCCCGTATTATCGAATCTATTGGCATTGATTATGGAACTGTTAAGAATGAGATAATCCAATTACTCAGACCTGAGGGCGTCACTTCTGGTAAGACCAAAGGTAGGCCACGTGGCTCAGCACTCGACCTCTTTTCGCGGGACCTCACCCAGATGGCACGTGAAGATAAACTCGACCCAATCATCGGTCGGCAAAAGGAAATCGAACGGGTCATCCAGATTCTTTCTCGCCGTAAAAAGAATAATCCTGTTTTGGTTGGCGAAGCAGGAGTCGGAAAGACCGCAATTGTTGAGGGATTAGCCCAGGATATCGTCGCTGGAAATGTTCCCGATTGTCTGAAGAACAAAAAGGTCGTTGCCCTTGATATGGCATCGATCGTTGCTGGTACCAAATACCGTGGCCAGTTTGAGGAACGGTTAAAAGCGGTCATTAATGAAGTGAGCAAGAACGAAGACATAATTGTCTTCATTGATGAACTACACACGATTGTTGGAGCTGGTGCTGCTGAAGGCGCAATCGATGCATCGAATATGCTCAAGCCTGCACTTGCGCGTGGCGAACTTCAGTGCATCGGTGCATCTACGCTCGAAGATTACCGAAGGTATATTGAGAAAAATGGAGCTTTGGAACGCAGATTCCAGCCAATCATCGTTAACCCACCGAATGTAGAAGAAACCATCAACATCCTCCAGGGATTAAAAAAACGATACGAAGACCACCATCAAATTATCTATACTGACGAATCCCTCGAGGCAGCAGCCTATCTCTCGAATCGTTACATTACAGATCGGTTCTTACCAGACAAGGCAATCGATGTTATTGATGAAGCCGGCGCCAAGGTGAAACTTTCGACCGTCATTAAAGATGATGCGGTCCTGGACCTCCAATCAAAATTGAATGCTATCAAGGCCAAGAAAGAAAAGATGGTTGCTGATCAAAATTTTGAATCAGCAGCACGTCTCCGAGACGACCAGAAAAAACTCCAGGAGAAGTTAAAGAAAAAAGAATCAACTGTTGCACACCTTCGACCTACAGTCGTTGAAGAAGATATTGCCTTTATTGTTTCACGGTGGACAGGCATTCCTGTTTCGAAAATTGAAGAGAAGGAATCAAAACGGCTCCTCAAAATGCAAGATGAATTGAGAAAGAAGGTCGTTGGCCAAGACGAGGCACTCACTGTGATTGCCAAAGCAGTACGCAGGAGTCGAGCTGGAGTCAAAGATCCGCGAAGGCCAATCGGTTCATTTATTTTTATGGGTCCAACCGGTGTTGGCAAAACCGAACTCGCTAGACGTCTTGCTGAATTTTTGTTCGGCGATATCAACTCGCTCGTCGCCCTGGATATGTCTGAGTACATGGAGAAATTTAACGTTTCTCGACTCATCGGCGCACCCCCAGGCTATGTCGGCTATGAAGAAGGTGGACAATTGACTGAGAAAGTCAGACGGAAACCATATGCGGTCGTTCTGTTCGACGAAATTGAAAAGGCACATCCTGATGTCTTTAATATCCTGTTACAGATCCTCGAAGATGGACAATTGACTGATTCGTATGGTCGCAGAGTAGATTTCAAAAATTCCGTGATCATCATGACCTCTAATGTTGGTACAGGAGACATCAAAAAAGGTGACGGTATAGGATTTACGCCGCTCTCAGGTGATTACTCATATGAAAAAATGAAAATCTACCTCATGGAACAGGTCAAAAAACTCTTCTCACCTGAATTCTTAAACCGTGTTGACGAAATCATTGTCTTCAGAAAATTGGGTAAGGAAGATATGAAAAAGATTGTTGATATTCTCATTACTGAAGTCGAAGAACGTCTGAGCGAGAAGAAAATGATACTCGAACTCGATGAATCGGCAAAAGAGTTACTCGTCGAGCAGGGATTCGACCCAGAATTTGGAGCACGACCAATTAAACGAACCATTCGTCGGTTAATAGAAGACCCACTTTCCGAAGAAATTTTGAGGGGAAATGTTAAGGATGGTCAACACATCAGGTTAGTGAGAGCTGGCGATAAAATAGAATTCAAAGAGAAAAAGTGATCCTTCTTTTTTTCCTACTGAATCTCACCATAGTCGATATTGACGTTGAGGCGCAGTGGGCTGACCCGCAACTCATACTCGAAACATCCGGGCTCAAGACAAACACACAACTCAAGCCTGGAGACATACAGAAAGCAATCACTAATCTCGCCAAGCTCAGGCTTTTCAATTTCATCGCTGTTGATTCATCAGTTGTCGGAGACGGTGTTTTCCTAAAGATTATCATTGAAGAAGCCCCATTTTTAAAAGGCGACCCCCATTTTATAAACAATGAAAAGATAAAGAGTAAAAAACTCAGGGAAACAATTGGACTCCATTCTGGTCAAGTTCTCACTGATAAAACAATATTCGAGGCGAAAAAGAGCATTGTTGAACTCTATGAGGAAAAATCATTTTATAAAACTGCTGTTACCGATAGTATTGTACAAGATACCCTCAACAGAGCCAAATTATTTTTCATCATTGAAGAAGGTATTGAGCCACGTATTGGCAAAATTCTGATTAACGGCAATGAGCATTTTACTGATAGTGAATTGAAAAGAAAAATGTCAACAAAAGAAAAAGGATTCTTGCGTGGTGGTAAATTGGATGAAAACAAGTTA
Source organism: candidate division TA06 bacterium DG_78 (assembly GCA_001303225.1). Lineage (GTDB taxonomy): Bacteria > Hydrothermota > Tepidihabitantia > SM23-42 > SM23-42 > DG-78. The sequence goes on from LJNI01000072.1 coordinate 4,465, forward strand.
AAAGAAGATATCGAGAAGATAAAAACCTTCTACAAAGAAAGGGGATTCTTAGATATCCAGGTTGATGAACCCATCATTGAAGTTGACGGTGACAAATTTGTCATCACAATGAATCTACAAGAAAATAGAAAATATTTTGTTGGTGAGATAACCTTTACAGGCAATACAATATTTGATACACTACAACTCAGAGATTTATTAAAAATTAACTCAGGAGATATCTATAATTTAACGAAGTTTGATGAGACCCTTCAGCAATTCCATTCTGCCTACGGTGATGAGGGATATATATACTGCAATATTACTCCGAATGAAGATGTGAAAGACAGTATCATCGACATCGAATATATTTTCAATGAAGGTATTCCAGCCAGCATAAAGATTGTTTCGATAACTGGAAATACTAATACACGCGAGAAGGTGATACGCAGAGAGATAGTTTCGTACCCGGGAAAAACACTACGGACGTCAGATATCCAGAGGAGTCAGCGGCAAATATTCAATTTAGGCTTTTTCGAAGATGTCCAAGTACGTCCAGGACTTCCCGATGATAGTGGAAATATAGATCTCGTTTATCACGTGAAAGAAAAAGAAGGTGTTGCGACAATCGGCGGAGGTGTTGCTTACTCTGCTCTCGACAGGATAACCGGATATGTAGAACTTGCCCATCCTAATCTCTTTGGCAGAGGCCAACGTATTTATACAAAGATAGAAGCTGGTGGAAGGCTCACCAATTTTCAAGTTGGTTTTACTGAACCATGGCTTTTTGATACGAGAACATCTGCAGGATTTGATCTCTACTATACGAACCGATTGTGGGATTACTACACGAAACGGGATATCGGTTTTTCTACGGATGTTTCATTTCCCTTTATCTTAGATTATACGAGATTCGGTTACAATTTCAGGACAGAGAGAACCCAGGTCTATGATATTGCTGATACCTATACTCCTCCGAGTAGCGGCTATAGTCTCTATGATGATACTATTCCCAAGTGGACTATTGCCAATACCTTTGGTATTACACGGGACACCCGCGACTACATCTTTAACCCATCGAGTGGTTCGTATATGTCAATACGAACTGAAATCGCGAAGAAAATTTTATTTGCGAACATAGATTACAACCGATTGACATTCGAGACGAGGGCATATTTCCCTATTTTCTGGAAATTTGTATTCATGGAACGGATAAAGATGGGGATTGTTGCGAGTAGTGATGAAGTTCCGCTCTATAAGAGGTTCTATGCCGGAGGCATCGGTGACACTGGTGTACGAGGTTATTCAGACCGTTCACTGACACCGATTGAAGATGGCCGTAATGTAGGAGGTAATGCACTCGTTATCAATAACTTAGAACTGAAATTAAAATTATCAAACAGTCTTGCGTTTCTTGTATTTTATGATTCAGGTAATGCCTTTGAATCATACAGAGATGTTAATCTCCACGACTTATATCGCGGTGCCGGAGTAGGAATTCGACTCGAGGTTCCGATGATGGGTGTGATTGGTTTTGATTTAGGCTACGGGTTCGATGCAGCGGATCCGGGTTGGACACCGCATTTCCAGATAAACCCATTTGGACTTTTCTAATGGGGGTACCATGAAAAGATTTTTTACACTCATTATGATTCCTTTGGTTTTGATGGTCGCCAAAGAGATGAAAATTGGTTTTGTAAATTCGAATACTGTTTTCGAAGAATATCAAGCAACAGCTGCTGCTGATATCGCATTCAATGAATTCGTCAATATGTATCGTGATTCAGCCGCAGTATTACGGAATAATATCACAGTAATTAATGAAGAATTTGAATCGCAAAAACTCGTGCTCTCAGAAGATGCTAGATTGCGAAAACTCGATGAGATTGAATCTCTTAAAAAAACATATGACCAATTCCTCCAGAATATATTCGGCAAAGGTGGAAAGATCGAACAGAAAAACGATGAACCCATGGCTCCACTTATGAAGAAAATAAACGAAGCAGTAGCAAAGATTGCCGAACAGGAAGGGTTCGACGTTGTCCTCGATCTCTCAGAAGGTGTCTTCTACGCATCGAGTGAATTGGATATTACCAATTTTGTAATCGACGAATTGAATCTTGAATACGGACCAACTGTTTTACCTGGCTCTGAGCTTAAAAAAGTGATTGCGATCTTTCCGTTTAGAGAGGAAAATTCAGAGGCAATTGCTGTAGTACTCGGACAAACGTGTCAAGATGAATTATATAATGCAAGTTTATCATTTACACAGCAGTTCAAGATTATTAATAAAATTGATATCAAGTCAGAGATTTGGAGGAGGGGGCTCGGCAAGAACGTGCCGACTGAACAGGCATTACAGATTGCACGCACTCCCCTACTCGCTGATTACATTATTATTGGTGACGTTTCCAAATTTACCACGAAGATTGAGTACACGATGTATCTCATCGATGTGGAAAGTGAAGAAACTGTCATGAAAAAGACGACTACTGTGACAGAAGAAATCAAACTGAATGAAAGCCTTAAAAACGACCTCATAGCTCTGTTACAGAAGATAGAAGAACAGCAATAGGACATCGGAATATCAGGTAGCAAAACCGAATACCTGATATATGCTCGTCTACGGTTAGCGTTGCTTTTTGATTTCCTGTATTAATGCTCTTATTTCAGCTTCAAATTCATCCAAAAAGATTAAGTATTTCCCCTGCTGAACAGGTGTCAGGATGTTTCTCATTTCGTGAAATTTCTTTCTCTGATCCTCATTCTTTTTGTACCACGCTTCTTCGTATTCATCAATAACTTTCTGCATTTCTTTATCAGATGCTCCACTATTCATTAAGTTTCTCAATTCATGGAGTGCGTCAAGCTTCTTTTGTCTAAAATCTTTGTCGATCTCCCGTAATTCATTCAGTTTGGGAAAGAATTGCATTGCCTGTTCCGACGTCAAACCTAGTTTTTTCGTAATTTGATAAATTTTTACCTGTTCGATAATTTCCCTTGGGTCAGATTCATCAAAGGATTGTGAAAAAGCCATGCTCATGAGCACTAATAAAACAATCGTTTTCATTGTTTTACCTCCTTTACCATACTCTTTTTTTTCGGTCATCGTTATAGGTAATCGCTGCCCGTATCGTAGATCGTTGCTGTTTTTCATATTATCAAACCGTTTAACAATACCGTAAGACAATACGAGCTGTTACGCCCAAAAACGACCGACAAATGCCTTCTAAATATTTTATGTCCCCATTCCATATTTTGCATATAATACCTTAATGAACTGCTCTTTCTGTTCATCAGTGAATTCATCAAGGATTTCGTCTATATCATACATAAACTGATCTTCGACTTCTGTAAGTTCATTTACCAAGGCATCATCAACAATCCGACTGAGTGCTAACGAAGCAATGTTTCTATCCTCGAGTAAATCTGCTACTGGAACTGAGATTTCTGTTGTTTTAGACGGTCGATACAAGAGTAACGCGATGGCTGCTGTAATAGCAACAGGAACGAGTACACGCGTTATTTTCCATATCGGCAATCTCTGGGGTGTGATATCCTTCTGCCGTACTGTGACCTTTACATCATCAAAAAACTGAGCCTCTGGTAGAATAACTTCATCTCGATCGAGAATGCCGTAGAGTTTCTTGAGTGAGAGATATTCTTTTTGACACAGAGAACATTGCTGTAAGTGTTCTTCGAATTTTCTGTGCTCTGTATTACTCAGTTGGTGCTCCAGGTAATCGAGCAGCTTCCCTTTAAATTTTTTACAAGTGTTCACAGTAAATCCTTCAAAAGTACCTGAAGTTTCCTAATCGCATGATAGTGATTTGCCTTAGCAGCACCAGTACTAATACCCATAATATCTCCGATCTCATCGAAGGTATATCCATCATAGTGGTGCAAGATAAAAGACATACGCTGTCTCTCTGGCAACTGTATGAGTGCATCATCAATCGCAATCTTCATCCGTATCCTCTCATCCATTGAAATTGTCTCTTGGTGTGATTGATAGTCAAGTTGTCTCGTCTGAGTCTTCCGTTTGAATGAAATACAGGTATTAACTGCGATACGGTAGAGCCACGTAAAAAACTTCGATTTTTCATGAAATTTCTTGAGGTTCGCATACACTTTGATGAAAATGTCCTGGGTAAGATCACGGGCATCAGCCTCATTTCTCGAAAATCTATAGCATATTGAATAGAGCGGTACTTGATATTTCTCGAAAAGACGGTCAAAAGCCTTTTCATCGCCATGCTTAAACCTCCTAACCAGGACAATGTCTTCCTCATCGCCTTTCATTATTATTTGACGCTCTTTTCTCTACCAATGGTTTAATTCATGCTCGGTTGTCATTATCAATTATCGGGCTTAATTGACTCATACTTATCCACGATATAACGTAATGTACCACTTTCTATAGTAGTTTAGTACAAAATCGTCGTTTGTCAAGACTTGAGCAGTATTTGGTACAGTTTCTTGTATTTTTTTGCTGATTCTTCCCAGGAAAAATTATACTCCATACATGATTGAGAGAGTATCTTAAAAAGTTCTCGGCTGCAGTAAAGACGATATGCCCGTGAAACTGCTTCGATGAGTGCCTGGCTTGAATATTCAGTAAACAGAAATCCATTACCAGACTGTGTGCTGGGATCAAACTCTTTGATTGTATCAGCAAGACCACCAGTTTTGCGCACAATTGGCACAGTACCATACTTGAGACTTATGAGCTGTCCGAGCCCACACGGCTCATAGAGTGACGGCATGAGGAAGAAGTCGCATCCTGCGTAGATACGGTGCGCCAATTTATTATCAAATTTGATATTCACGGATATACACGTCGCATATACCTGACTGAGTGCCTTGAGTTTATCACAGTACTGTTCTTCGCCAGTACCGAGCAAGATAAAGTTAAATCCCATGTCAACGATCTCATCCACGACCTTTGTGAGAATATCAAATCCCTTTTGTCCGGCGATTCGAGACACCATGCCTATGAATGGTCTTTTTGCCTTGATGTTGCATTCGTGTGCAAGCGAAACTTTATTTTTCATTTTCCCAGTGAAGTCATGGTACGGGTAATAGATCATGTCATCTGACTGAGGATTCCAGAGGTCATAATCAAGACCATTGATGATTCCATAGAGATGAGCACTGCGTTTCTTTAAAACATCATTAAGTCCAAACCCCAATTCAGGTGTTTGAATTTCGCGGGCATAGGTCTCAGACACAGTCGCCACGAAATCACTATAGACGATTCCAGCTTTCAGAAAATTGATATCATTGGAAAATTCAATACCATTGTGCTTGAGGTATTTCTCATCTACTCCCAGAAGAGAAAATTTTGAGCGAGGGAATTTACCTTGATAGCCAAGATTATGGATTGTGAAGATACTCTTTGTTTTTGTTTTATTCAATTTTATATAGAGGGGAACTAAAGCACTCTGCCAATCATGACAGTGTACAATATCGTAATTTTGTTCATTAATAAAACGACTCACAGCCTTACAGAAAAGCGTAAATCGTTCGCAGTTATCGTCGAAATCTACACCCTTAGTTCCATAGAGGCCATCGCGTTTGAAGAATGGAGGGTAGTCAATAAAATAATAATTTTTTTTCTTGAACACTTTGACTGTGAACACTTTCCGCATCTCGATCTGAAGGTCCTTCACAAATGTTCCTTCTATGTCGTTATATCGAGGTAAAAAAATTGTTGTTTGTATGCCGAGTTTTTTGAGATAGCGTGGAAGGGCACCAATAACATCGGCGAGGCCACCAGTTTTTGCATATGGTACTGCTTCAGACGCGATTATTGCGATGTTCATGATCACGAATTAAACGAATAAATACAAATTATGCGAATATTTGAGAAATTCGCTACTATTCGGTCCATTCGTATTTTCAAATAATATTCTTCAAGTATGATGCAGATTCTTCTGGCGCAGTAGGATTAATATAGAAACCTGTCCCCCACTCAAAGCCAGCAATACGAGTAAGCACTGGAATCACTTCCAGGTGGTAATGATAAAAATCTATACCCTTCAATGTTATTGGAGTAGTGTGGATAATAAAATTATATGGTGGTGTGTTGAGTGCCTTTTTTTGCCGTATCAGGCACTCCTTAAGTATGGCGGCAAGGTCGCGTAACTCTTCTGTTGTAGAATCCTCAAAATTTGAAATATGACGCCGCGGTAATATCCAGGTCTCAAAAGGAAATCGAGGAGCAAATGGACAGATCAGGATAAATGAATTATTTTCAATAATTAATCGTTTTCTGCTTTTTGTTTCCTGTACGACAATATCACAGAAGATACATCGTTCCCGATATTCATAGTAGCGCCGTGCGCCATCCATTTCTTCCATGACCCGCTTTGGAACGATTGGCGTTGCGATTAATTGAGAATGGCTATGCTCGAGCGAAGCGCCTGCTATTGCGCCAAAATTCTTAAAAATCATCACATAGCGTAATCGCGGATCTTTTTTCAGGTCACAACTTCGCTGTTGGTATGCACGAATTACATTTTCAAAGTCCTCTGGTTCCAAATCAGCGAGGTCTTGTGAGTGATCAGGAGTTTCGATAATGACCTCATGTGCACCAATGCCATTCATTCGATCATAAATACCCTCTCCACGACGGCTGATATCACCCTCAATACGGAGAGCAGGAAATTTATTTGGTATGACTCTCAGGGTCCATCCTGGAGAATTTGGTGCTGTATCTTTTTTACGGTATGCAAAAATCTCTGGTGGTGTTGCTGCTTCATTATCTGGACAGAAAGGACACTCTTTCGGAGATATGTTTTTCTTTTCAGGTTCAAATTTGAAATCTTTTGGCCGCTTAGACCGTTCTGTCGAGATAATGACCCATCGACCTAAAACTGGATCTTTTCGTAACTCTGGCATCCTACCTACTCGCTCGCTTCGCTCGCTACTCCTCGCTTTTTTCTTCAGT
>LJNI01000073.1 GCA_001303225.1 candidate division TA06 bacterium DG_78
GATTTTAGTCCACACTGATACGCCAGTTTATTCGGATAAGGGTCATCTTCGTACTGAAAATCGTCGACCAGCAATTCTCCGTAAATTATTGAATTAAATAACACAACCTGTGCATCGAATGACCACATGATATTATCATTACGACCCAATCCCCATTGTGCTAGATAGTACGGTAGAAAGAAATTGAAGTAGATCGGTTCGAGAGAATTACCAAAAAGAATAGATTCGGAAAATCCTAACGTTAAGAAGTTCTTCAAATTCAAACTAATACGATGCACTGAAAGGTAACGCTGTTCTGCTGCATCGAGTATTGCAAATATTGTATAAAATTCATAGTACCGTGATGGTAATCTCAAAAGATAGCCATCATACCCCTGGGGATCGAGCGATAGCAGTAGGCTGTGTTCGCTATGAGGCTGAAGCGAAAAATTCCTTCGGCCGATGGAGAATTTTATTTTCTCGACATCCAACTTTATGAACCCTTCGTGTAGATACACCTGGAAATCTTTCCATGGTCGCGGCCCAAGGCTATCAATTTCTGAAGCGGTCCTTACTCTCAGTGCTTGGGAATAGGTAACACCTTTTGTTAATCTCCCACCTAACCTGAAGTCGACGAAACCATAATACAATACCGGTTCTCTCTCATAGTGCACATTGAAATGACTCAAATGTGAAAAACCCATATTTTTAGCGAACAGCGGATGGAAATATGAAACGATTTTCCTGTCGATTGAATTCAATTGAGTCTCATTAACCACGAGTTCATCAATTTGAGGCATGAGCCATTCGATTTCATACGGCTTCATTGACGGTACATCAATGAGTCTTCTAATCTGTAGATATTCAATATTATCCATCATTGGAGAATCGATTGGAATCGTATAACTAAACAAAATAAGTAACAACATTGAACCTCCTCCTCATTTAAAATAACAAAATCTAAAGTCTAAGTGACAAATAAAGCACAAATGTATAATTCCAAACATTTATCATTTAGCATTGTTCATTTGATATTATTCTAGAATCCCTTTTCAAATACTAAGTGCACCTTACCATCACCCCATGCGCCTCCTCTCGGCCATGCAAACATGAGGGACGCGTTGGCAAAATCCGATTCTGCTCCGATGCCGAATCCATACGAATATTTAACATCATCTCCGATAAGACCAATGTCAATCATTGGAAATATAAAAAATTCTTTATATTCAATATTGGCCCATAGTGCCTTCCGTGCAATGAACTCCTCGTCAAGATATCCCCTCATATCTTTCGAGCCACCGATACGGAAGTAATCAAAGTACTCAAAAGAATCTGTTTGTACCCAGTAGTAGTGTGGTCTAATTACTAGTGCAATAATATTAAACGTACCATTGTATTTTACAGAACGTCTGTCGTGCTCTCGGAAAAGATACTTGAAATTAATATTCTGAATACATGACCAGTTCCGTGTGGTATAGTCCATACCCATGCCTACTCCGACCACGTTATCAATATGGTGCCGATCATCCACATCGTCATTGTAATAAGAAACTGCTTCGACTCCTGTAGTGAGTGAAACGTTAAAGTAATGTCCAAGCGGAGCAGTGAATGTACCACTAAACTCAGCAAGCCGAACACTATCATACGTCGATAGAGAAAATTGCAGACCAAAAATTGAAGGAGCTATGAGTATTGGCTCAGTAAATTGCAATGAGAAAAGTTTTTTGTATTCATAGCGAAATTCCAATCGGCGAAGAGTCCCGAGAAGGTTCACTGAAGAAAAAGAGAATCCAAAATTATAATCATTATCGTCAAAGGTATTTTTCCCGAATGATCCATACGCGATAAGATAATCACTTTTCTTTTCGGTTACCGTAAAGAGTACATAGTGTTTGCCATCACGGCTTAAAATGTTATCGCTTATCTCATCAAAGGCACCAGTCTTCAACAATATGTCTTTTGAATATCCAATTTCTTTCGACGAGAAGTATTCATTTGTCTGTAAGCGTGCAATTTTCTTGATCGCTCCAACCTCGGTTTTCCCTTGAATATCTACAATGTAATCCGTAATCTTTACCCGCTCCCCTTCATCGACGTTTAAAATAATTTTTTCAACTATGCTATCGCTGTAGACTATTTCAGGAACGATACGACAAAATGGAAATCCAGCATTACTGTATCTGGTGAGTACACTTTGAATTAAATTCTCCACATCATGTTCTGTCCTCAGTGTACGTGTGTTCGTCATGAGGTAGTGAGAAGAATAAAAAGTATTCCCCGAAAATTCAACGTTGATATTATTCGCGAAGCACTGGCCCACACACAGAAGAACGATACCAACATGATGAGGCATAATCTTCCACAGAATTTCATTTTCGTGGTCTGTTTTCTCTGACAAAATATCCTTATTGAACAGTATAGATGCGAGATATAGTTATGACTGGAAGAGGTACGGTCGCCATTTTTCTTTAGGGTTCCCGAACTCTCTCAGCACAAAGGTAAAATAGCTCGGCCGCTTTGGTTTTCTCAGTAACTTCATGTTTGCCTGTTTAATGGTTCGGTTACCTTTGCGGTTATTGCACTCTAAACACGCACAAACAAGATTTTCCCACGATTCATCACCACCTAATGCTTTTGATATTATGTGGTCAGTTGTCATGACACCTGTCTTTCTGCCGCAGTATTGACATATGTGATTATCTCTTTTAATCACATTTTTTTTCGTTAAGGAAATCTCCTTTCTCTTTATGTGTACAAAATATTTCAACCGTATCACTGATGGGCATGGATACGTCAGCCGAACAGCATGGAGTACCCTCCCATCTTCATTTTCAATTAAATCAACTTTCCCTAATATTAATAGCGTGATTGCCCTTCTCAATTTTAGAATCGTAAGGGGTTCATAATTTTGATTCAAGAGTAAGACAGGTGTACGAAGCATCATAATCGAACTTTTATCGGTATCGCCTTATCAATCACGAAGTGACGGGTAAAGTAGAAGAAATCAAAGATGCTTGAAGAATCTGAATAGGCAACATACACGCGGATAGAGTCCGTTAAGCTACGATCGACGAAAATTGATTCGGGACTGATTTCAATCTTCATGTCTTCGGCTTTTTCCATAATCTGTTTAATAACGTCGAAATCAGTTTGTGTCGACACCTCTTCAGCAACAGATTCGACCATCTTACTCATCGAACCATACGTGAAATAAACCCGTGCAATCTGGTACCCAATGTACCCAATGACGACAAACAAAAGGAGGTAAAAAATTACACCAAACCCAGAAACGCCTCTGCTCTTCATTATCCCCCCTCTTTACAATAAAACCACTTATCTTCTTGTAATGCTTTTATATAGGTATTACAACGATTGATTTCTGTATTCGCATATGAAGCATATTGTACATCAGCTTTAGCCTTCGTATAATAAGAAATTGCAGTATTGAAGTAACTCAAAGCACTATTCACTATACCGCAATTCTTTTTGCTCTTGTTCTTATCCCAACTTGCTTTTGAACTCATACCCCATCGCTCGTAGACATCACCCAACAACACATACGCATAGATATTATTGGGCTCAAGTTGCTGTGCTTCTTTAATCGTGCTCTCGGCTTTACCTAATTTCATCTGTACAATGTACAGATCGGCAATATAGAACAACGGCAATGCCCTATCAGGCGCGAGTCGTTTTGCGTCGTTAAAGGATTTCTCAGCACTCGAATACTTCTTTTGCCGCTGATATACGAGACCCCTTTGGAGATGATAATAGTAGTTATCAGGTTCTTTTTCTAAAAGAAAGGTATACTGTTCAAGAGCTTCATCGTATCGTTTCAAGTTGACAAGTGTTTCTGCAAGTTTTTTTCGTACATCAGTGACATTCGGCTTCTTTGCCACTAACTCCTCGAGATAGGTTATCGCCTTGTCTGGTTCACCCATTTCAATATAGACATTGGCAATGGCAAACTTAGTTTCGATATTTTCTGGTTCAATTTGTTCACTCTTGCGGTAGTAGTCCAAAGCCTTATTATAGTCTTTCTTCTTGGTGTAGCACGCAGCCAGGCCATTCAAAAGGTCGACATTTGTTGGATCGACCTGTAGCCCTGCTTGGAATTCAGTTATTGCCTTATCATAATTTTGAAAATATAAAAAGTAGATAGTACCAATCCCCTCGTATGATCTCGGATCTCCTGGATCTATTTGCTTTGCTTTGTCATACATAGCCTCGGCATTTGCAACATCATTTTTTGCGAGGTATGCCTTGGCAAGGGCAAGGTATGCTGCAAAAAATTGAGGGTCTAATTTTACTGCCTCTTTGAAATGCAAAATTGCATCATCAAATTTTCCCTGTTTATAGTACTCATAGGCAATCGAGTACTCTTGCTGTGCCTTCTCTTTATTATCCACCCCTGGCTCAGTCGTGCTCGTTGTTGATGTCGGTGCACAACTCAAAACAATGATTCCGATCAGCACTACAACAAAATATTTCATTCGTTTCATTTTGCCTCCATATCGTTATCGTTTCATGGAGCCGACGGGATTCGAACCCGTGACCTCTTGACTGCCAGTCAAGCGCTCTCCCAACTGAACTACGGCCCCACTATTATCTCTTTTAATTACGTGAATTATATAAATTATATATAAATTTTTTTATAAAGTCAAGAGTGTAATATAAAAACTGAAAACAGAATCTTTATCTTCTTGCTATCGCCGATTATTCATAGATAACAGCAATTTTTAAGACATTATTATCGCTGTAATCTTGAGCCAATCACTGTAATTATAGATTTCTAATTTTTAGAAATCTCACACGTCAAAAATTATTGAAACTTGGTAGTACTCACCCTTTTTTTCGATACGAAAATCATGGTACGTTACATTTTTTATCTCGAGTTGCACTGTATGTCGTTGGGCATCAAACGTATCTCCGACAAGGTGTGCAGTGAGTGATGTGTTTTTAATTGAAATTTCGTATGTTTTCGGGATAAACCCGTGGACCGAAAAATTGTAGAGCAGCTCGCGGCACCAATCAATCAAAAGGTCTTCTTGTGATTCGCTCGTGATCACTATGTTCATCTTTTTTACGGGCTCAATCTCACCTTCGATCTGGGTTTCAAAAATTGCTCTTGCAATGTTAATACATAAATCTTGTCGTGTTTTACCATACACACGGATACCTAAATCAGCAGTATGGTCTATGTATTCGTAGTACTTATTTTCTACCATTCTACATCTCTAACACTCTACTCTATTTATTGTGCTCTGAATTGCCTCCCCACATGTACCAACCATCATCTTTCACATCATCAGTATGGATACCGTACAAGAGCCCATTGTCACAGGAGACAAACACCATTCCTTTTGCAACCGCAGGTTGGAAACTCACCGACCCATCAACTTTTTCTTTCCATAAGAGTTTTCCATCTTTTGCTTGTATACAAAAAACCTCACCGTTACCAGCACCGAAAAATAATTTACTATTCGCATATGCTGGTGGCGCAAACACTCTTCCACCAATACCCTCTTCTTCGAGTGTAATGGTATTTGACCATACTTTTTTACCGCTTGTAATATCCAAACACTGTAGCTCATTGCCCATTGCATTGTAGGAACAGTTGTTTTTCACGACCGGTCGAGATCCCTGGTATGCCCAGCAACCAACGACTGAATATTGACCAACGTTTTCCTTTGCCTGGTTAAGTTTTGCGGTTCCCGGTGCTGAACCAAAGCCGACACTGGCATCTAATTCTGCCTGGGCCTCGGTTTTTGCCGTACGACGGCCGTACACAAGGTAGGGTGCCTCTCTCTTTACCCAGAGTTCGGTCTGTGTCTGCTCTCCGTCATCGTTATTCAGGGTAGCTAAACCTTCATACTGTTTTACTGAATCATCACCGACCTTCTGTTCTTGACGGAGACTGATAAAAATTTTGTCATCGTATATTGTCGGCGCGCACGTTGCCTGTTTTTTCTGTGACCATACGAGCTTCCCGTTTTTGGTATTATAGCGATACACCGTGCCATCAAAACACGTGATGTACACAGATTGTTTATCGATAATCGGTGCTGAAATCAAATCACCGGCGATTTTCACATCCCACACAGGATTGCCATTGTTTAGTTTCATACATGCGAGGTGATGATAACCATCGCCACCAGGATATGCCATGTAGACATTTTCGTCATCCACTGCTGGTTGACTCATCAAAGGATCGCCGAGCCATTTTTCCCACACTTTTTCACCGGTTTTTGCCTTCAACACATAGATAATGCACGACTCAGTATTGAACACAACGTATCCTTTTCTGACAACAGCAGCTGTTGGCCCGTCATCACCAGTCCTGAACATCCACGTTACCTTACCAGTTTGGGCTTCGATTGCATAGAATTCATAGCTTCCATAGCCACCACCTACAAAGAGTAATCCATCTTCATAGGCAACTGTAGCGAGGGGACGATTCCCTGGTACCTGTAATTTCCAACCAGTATGACCGCCATCGAATACCACAGGTTTTGGCACTAAATCTGGCAGCTCTTCTGGAGAACGCATCAACTCGTCATCAGCATCAATGCCCTGTTGCGGCACTGTTTCCTTAAATTTTGGCAACTCCTCTATCTGGGAGATTCCAAAACAGAACAATACAATACCAAGTCCAATGATACGCCACTTCATTATTACCTCCTTATATCTAATAATACAATAATGAGTGCTCTATATTCCAACTATAATTATGAATGAAATTTCGGGTGTTTCTTTATTGTCTGCACCAGTGAATCAACATCGAGCGCACTTCTTTTATAGAGCACATCTGCGTTATCTGAACCTCCATACTGAGTAATCCCAATTTTCTGAACATCTGCTGTAATACGCTCCTCACAGATAATCTGAGAAATGATACAACCGATTCCTGATGTAATGATGTGGTCTTCGTAGGTGACGAGTAGTCCAGTTTTTGCAGCATCGCAAACTTTTTCTCGATCAATATCACATGGCGATGATATATTGTATACTCCGGCACGAATACCAGTCTCTTTCAGTTTCTCTGAGGCGATAATTGCCTGATGTAAGAGTGCACCCATTGTGAGTATCGCGCAATCATCACCATGTCTGATAACATCCAGAGCACCGTATGTAAATGTATACTTAGTATTGTAAAATAGCTCGCCGTTTTCACGAGTAACTGGTGGTAACTTTGACCTCGTAAGACCTATAACCCAATTTCCTGGTTGACTGAGTACATACCGTGTAATATAGTCAGCCTGATTGGGATCACCTGGCATGACAAATCGGAATCCAGGAAGATTTCTCAACACTCCTAAATAGTCGATACAGTGATGGGTTTTACCGTCCGGGCCTACATTAAAGCCGAGATGTGTCGCGATAATTTTTACATTGGTATTATTGATGTCATTGAGCCGGAGCTGGTTATATACTTCATCAATTGCGAAGACCCCAAAGTCAGCCCAAACCGTTACAAAACCATATAACGACAGTGCTCCAGCAACCGTTGCGGTATTATGTTCACTAACACCAGCCTCAAAAAAATTGTCAGGACGCACCTTTGCAAACTTTGTGGTCTTTACTGAATCACAGAGATCACAATCAAATACTGCAATGGTATTTTCTGGATTTATCTGTGCAATCTCCTCTAAGACAGTACCAAAGACCGTCCTCGGATGCACTGTCTCTGTGTAGACTTTTTGCTTTCCAGTGAAAATTTTCGGCACTGGCAAGTGTCGTCGACGATACGTTTTAACTTTTCTCGTCTTCCGCTTACTCAATAATTCCTCGATGTCATCATCGATCTTCAGTTCTTGGAATGCCTTCTGATACTCTTCTCTGGTGAGTGCCCTACCGTGGTACTCAGCTTTGCCTTCCATAAACGAAACACCGTGTCCAATAATTGTGTTGCAAATAATAACGTACGGATTTTCAATATCTGCCAATGCTGATCTCACGGCTCGATGGATCTCAGCAGGTTTGTGTCCAGGAACTTCCATGACCCTCCAGCCATCGGCACAATAATTTTCTTTTATATGTACCGGCATGATATCATCTGTTCGGCCAGATATCTGCGTATGGTTATAGTCAATGAGTACGGTGAGGTTGTTGAGATTATATTTACGCGCAAAGCGACGTGCTTCAGCCACCTGGCCTTTTGCCTGTTCTGCATCACTCATTGCTACAAATGTATTGAATTTGTATTTACCCAACTGAGAAGCAAGTGCAACACCGCATCCTGCAGACAATCCCTGTCCTAAGTTACCTGTTGTCCATTCGATTCCCGGCACATGTTGTTCGATATGTCCTTCATACGGACTATCGATTCGTCGGAAGGTAATTAATACATCTTCTAAATTGACAAACCCGAGGTGGGCGAGGCATGCATACAGACCAGGCGATGTGTGTCCATGACTGATGACTATTCGATCTCTCTGTGGATCATCAATCGTGTCTGGTGAGATATTCGCACAAGAAAAGAGCGTGAGGTATATCTCGAGTGAAGACATCGAACCACCTGGGTGGCCTGAACCTGCAATCGATGTCATTTTAATGATATCTCCTCGGCAGAGTCGCGAGAGAGTTTCTAGGTGTCGGATTTCTTCTTTTGTAAGTTCTTGATTAAAACTATGCATTGTTATTTGTATCCTCCTCTCGATGCTCAATACTGTTATAATAAATAACTCATACTACCATAACTTTAAAATCACCGTCTGTTATCGCATAGTCTCCTTTTATCCGCAAAATGAGACTGTATTCCTTTGCGATCATTGCCAGTGTATCTGCATGATATAAACTTATGAAGTCTGCCAGTCTCGGAGACGTTTGCAACTCAACCATTTTGCCCTTGATTGTCTTGCCATTGTTAGTAAACCATCTCTCAATGTAACCAATCGCACTCGATCTCGAAATAGTTCTTCCTCTTCCTTTGCAGACTGCACAGGGCTCACTCAAGGCATGCGTAACGCTCGTCCGTGATCGTTCCCTCGTAAATGCGAGTAAACCAAATTCACTAATACCTCCGATTCGATAGCGGGCGCGGTCATCGCGAATCAAAGACTTAAATTCCCTCAGCATTCTATGGATATTTTCTTTCCTCTCGAGGTCGATGAGGTCGACGACCACGAGTCCACCAATATCACGAAGCCTCAACTGTCGAGCAATTTCTCGTAATGCCTCGAGATTCGTTGAGAGTGCTAATCTTTCAGCATGTTTTTCTTTTGATGACTTGCCAGTATTAACATCAATTGCAACGAGAGCCTCTGTTTGGTCTATGACAATATAACCACCACTCGGAAGCCATACTTTCCGCTCAAGAATATTTTTTAACTGTTCCTCAATATCATATTTTTGAAAGATTGGCCGAGGATCAGTATACAATTTTACACGTGATCGCATTCTGGGTGATGTTTTACCCAGATAACTGATGATTTCCTTGTATTCTGTATCAGAATCGATGATCAAGTTACGGATTTCATAATTAAATATATCCCGAACCGCTTTAATTAACGTATTAGGTTCCTGATAGATCAATACCGGCGCAGTTTGCTTTTGCACCTTATCCAAATTTTTTTGCCATTCCTGTTTCAAGAACGTCACCTCTCGTTTGAGTTCTTCTGACTTTGCCCTCGCTGCCGCAGTTCGAATAATAAGCCCCATGCCTTCACGCCGTATTTGTTTCCCGATTCGAAAAAGCATTTCACGTTCTCTCCGCTGTCGAATTTTCCGTGAGATGCCAACATTTTTTGCATTAATCAAGAGCACCACATACCTACCTGGGATTGAAAGGAATGAAGTGACACGCGGACCCTTGATACCGTATGCATCTTTGGTCACCTGAACGAAAATTTCTTGGTTCGGTTTGAGTTTAATCTCAGATGGCCGCTGTTCATGTTCCAATTCAATTTCACTCTCAAAGAGATCAGAAAACTCCTCGAAAGGAATTTCATTCAACGGGAGGCATCCATTCTTATCTATTCCGATATCAACGAATGCTGCTTTTAATCCTGATATTACATTCAAAACTTTCGCCTTATAAATATGACCTACCAGGCTTGTCTGCTCTGATCGTTCGAGATACAACTCGACGAGTGAGTTGTCTTCTAATACGGCAATTCTTGTTTCAGTATTTGAAACATTTACAACGATATCTTTCCTTCTCACATTACCTCCATAGGAGAATATAGTATTCCTTTACTTTTAATAAGCAAGGCTGTCCTCGTAATTTTATATTTCTTCGCAGACTCAACAGGTAAATCAGTTAAATAGGAAACGAGACTGTAGATGTTAATCTTACCTTTACCGAAATGTAATCCACAGTGCAGAGTGTTACCGTTCATGGATATGGATTCTACGCTCTCGGCAACATTTTTCATTCCTGATTTCGTTTGAACACATGCAGATTTATGAGCCGAGAGAGCCAATGGTTTAGTGATATGATCGGCAGGTATGGTAACTTCATAGCACACTAAATTTATTGAACTCGTAAGTGAAGGTGTTCCAATCGGCAATGACCGAACTTCCAAAATTCGAATTCCGGATGGAAACCGTGCATTTAATTCTTGAGATATATTACCAATGTATTCTGTAATAAGATGAAAATCGAAAAAATCTCCCTTTGCTATTTGGCCGACACTCTTGGGCGGACAGAAAGATACCTTGGGTATGGGTGAAAATCCTTCAGTGAACTGAATAGGTAAATCTGACCTCCTCAATGCCCGGTATATTGTTCTGGTTATATCTAAGTGTGATGCATACCGAAATGGTTCAGCGATAGTGTATTTAACGCGATAGAGTCTGGGC
>LJNI01000074.1 GCA_001303225.1 candidate division TA06 bacterium DG_78
GTTTCCATCATTCTCCCACCAAGCAATATCATCGGCAAAATAGGCAGACGCTAAGACATCGACATCACCGTCAGGTTCCATATCAATGGCATAGACAGACCGAGCGCCATCAAAATTACCCTCAATCGTATGTTCAGTAAAATTCTCATTACCATCATTCTCCCACCAGGTAACGTCGTCAGCGATATTAGCTGTTCCCAAGACGTCTATATCATTATCATCATCTAAATCAATAGCAAAAACAGAGATTGCGCCGTCAAAGCTACCTGCAATCGTGTGTTCAGTAAAATTCTCATCGCCGTCATTCTCCCACCAGGTAATATCATCGGCAGTACTTGCTGCTCCTAAAACATCTATATCACCATCGGGTTCCACATCAATGGCAAAGACAGAATTGGCGCCGTCAAAGCTACCTGCAATCGTGTGTTCAGTAAAATTCTCATCGCCATCATTCTCCCACCAGGTAATATCATCGGCATTGCTTGCTGCTCCTAAGACATCTATATCACCATCGTCATCCAGGTCGATAGCAAAGACAGAATAGGGGAAGTCGAAGGTTCCACTGATAATGTGTTCAGTCCAGTTGATCTGGCTGAACAAGAGTGCTGGTACGACCAGCAATACTAGAATTAATAAAACGTTATGTCTCATGGCTATAACCTCCTTGTTAGTGTTTGAAGATTGCATGTAGTTCCCCGCCATGTTTACACCATATACAGAAATGTAAGACATGGCGTACCACCATGCCCTTACTCCTCAGTACCCCTTACATAGTTTTTTTTATCGAGATGCATCACCACCTTTCTTCTGTCAGTAATCAAAAAGTATAACAGGAAAAACACGATTGTCAATACAGTAATGAATGAACCGATTTTGATAATCGAAACCGCTCAATCATGATGGTAGAGGGCATCTATGATTGGAAAGTAGAACAGAGGGTAGTTACCCTTGAGTTGAAACAGATAGAGCAATCTAAGTATTAAAGCAAGGGCAAATATAATCGACTGCCACACCAAAAATTTTATCGAGGGTTTGAAAAAAGTCAACGGAACTTTTATTGTAAATGTGTTATGTGCTGTCCTTTTGAGTCAAAAGATCGGGTAATTGATCGATTTGCTTCAATTGTGTTAAATGACAGATGGACTTCAAAGTATCGAACACTCCAATACCTCTAATCGCGACACTCTCAAAGTATGTGTAACCACCTTTGTTTAGACGGAATTGAAGGTCACTAATCGGTAATATATTAGGAAGATCACGCTTATTATACTGAATAACCATTGGAATATCCTCAAGATGTAAATTGTAATCTGCTAAATTATCTTTAAGATTGTTATAACTCTCAATATTGTCATCGAGACGTTCTTCTTGTGAATCAATTACAAAAACGAGACCATCAACATTTTTAAGAACGAGTTTTCGTGAAGCATTATAGTATATTTGCCCTGGGACTGTATATAAGTGGTACCGTAATTTCCATCCTTTAATACTACCTAAATCTACTGGTAGGAAATCAAAGAAGAGAGTCTGATCGAGGTCAGTAGCGAGACTCATAATCTTTCCCTTTCTCTCTGGATTCAATGCCGCATGTATAGAACGTAGATTAGTTGTCTTACCACCGAGACCAGCACCGTAGTATACAATCTTAAGATTTAACTCAGCATCCACATAATTGAGATTCGACATCTATCCTTCCTTCCCTAGCTCGATTACATCAAATGCGTTATCTATTGTATATATACTTGTACCATCTGTCAAGAGAGGAGCTGGATTCCCCTCACCAAATGGTGCCAGTTGAGCCAAAACACCAATATTAGATCTATTAAGAAACAATTCAGGCATATCACTCGAACCAGCGCAGTTACTCGAGGTATCCCTTCTGTGTTGTTTACTATATGCAACTGCCCTATCGACAAATGTATCCAGATTGTCTCGCGACATAGAGAATCCAGCCGCCTTTTTATGACCACCAAAATCGTGAAAAAGTTTGGGAAAACTATTCAACATCTCATGGAGATCTGTACACGTACTCCTCAACTCACCAAAGCATTTTTCATCTTTTAAACCAACCACTACAATAGTTTTGCGGAAATAGTCTCTCAATCGAGATGCAACAGGTCCGAGATAGTGGTGTTTGGAAAATGGAATTACTGACACAACAATGTCTGGAAATGTCTTGGCTGCAGCGAGAGCTTCTTTGAATAAAAGAGCAATGGTTTGCCTCCTCTCATCATTCACTACCCGTAACTGTTGAATTATATCGAAAACAGTGTGTTCATCAGTACCCAGCAGCATCTCTATACCGAGGTTGGGATTCAGATATGCTGCTGATGCAAGAATCGGAATCACTTCTTTAGTTATCAATTTCAACGTAAACATATCTTCTTTTGACCAATATCTCATCCATGGTTCGTTCATTTTATCAATTATATTCAAACTCCGTGAACAGAAAATTCGATTTTCACTAACCAATGGTACACGATCAGAAATTGAACCAATGAGAGCAAATAAAAAAAATTCTTTTTTAAGATTGAAAAATTCACTGGGTTGTAGATTGAAAGCTTTTTGATACAGCACTTGAGCAAGCTTAAAAGCTACACCAACTCCAGCGAGCTCACGAAAAGGATACTTTGAATCAGACCTTTTGGGATTCACCGCTGGTACAGCAAAATTCACGCGGTTTGTTTCGTGGTGGTCACATACGATAAGTTTCATATTTGCTTGTTGCGCATTATGGAAATTTTCTTCACTACTGATTCCAAAATCTACGGTGATAACAAGGTTACATCCCTTCTTTTTGTAATCATTCAGTACGCTAGGGTTAAGAATATAACCATCATGTTCACGTATAATGGGATATATGTACACCTGATCATCTTTTCGACGACTAAGGTCGATTAGTGTCTTATACATAATTACTGCCGAGGTGTAGCCATCAGGATCATCGTGGCAATATATGAGCACTCGTTCACCTCTCTGTATCGCTGCAATAATCTCTTTTGTCGCGACGTCAATATCTGGAATGTCATGGGGATTATATAAATTACTAACATCGGGGAATAAAAACTCCTTTGCTACACTATAGTCTGGGAATCTCTTTGCAACGATATGTGCCAATTCGAGTGGAACTGAGAAGTCAGAAGCATACCTTTGTGCTAGTATGTCGTTATTGTGATTCAGTGTTTTCATGTGCAGTTTCTTGTTTTCTGACCTCCTGAGATACTTCACTGTTTATATCAATAATTGTGTTCAAATAATTAATAATTTCATCACGTCCTGCGGGTAATAACAAAAATACGCCCCGGAATTGGTTTAAAAACGTTTTACGTCGAAAAGGACTCAACAGAACACCATTTTTCCCTTCATAGAGTCGTTTAAATTCACATAGTTCCCTCCGCTGGGTCATGAACATCTTTTTAATTATTACTGCCTTTTCATTAACTTCATAGTGTGTAGGAAAATAATATGGATATAAAGAAAAAAATAGGAATAATAAACCTAATATACTCCAAAAAATTCCAAAGAATATCAATATGTAAATAAGAAAACTTAAGATAAGAATGAGACTAATTATTGTTTTGATTCGATGATCTTTTGCAGGATGTACTGACCACTTCATTGGAAAAATTAGACGTCTCTCGTTTTTGGGTATAGCGGCTCGTATCGTCTTGTGGCGTAGTCGTAAGGGTATAAAAATAACCAATAACCATAAACATTAAACGATACTAGCTTCAATGACCTATAACAGTTAACCATTTGTATCAAAGTGGGCCCGGCCCGACTCGAACGGGCGACCGGCTGATTATGAGTCAGCTGCTCTAACCAACTGAGCTACAGGCCCCCATATAACGCGAAATTTACCATCATCACGATATTATATCTAATATCAAAGATTTGTCAATCACCGCTATTACATCATTTTTTCAATGCTATCGATAGCAGTAAACACTGCTCGGCGATCAAATCGATTGAGATACTTATGCTTATGATATTTATTTTTTATTTTGCGACTGATACTCATGAGTATTTCAACACACTTTTGGTAGTAGTCTAATGCAAGAAGATGCTCTCTCTTATTTTGAAAAAATCTGCCATATTCAAAGTACACCTTCCATAAATACTCGGGTGCACTGATTTCTTCGGCACGTTTAACCGTTTCATCTAGTATCTTAACGATTTCAACGTGTGATAAATTACCCAGGGCAATTTCGTACTTCGCACGCATTAATAATGCATCAATATAGACAGCTTTCATGTGTAAAGCCTTCGCCTGTTTCTCTGCCTTCATGATGCTTTTTAGACCCTTTTTATATTTTTTCATTTCATAATACACTCTTGAAATCAAAAGAGAAGAACGTAGAAGATCTTCGTCTGCCTCAGTCTTTTTAGCAATTGCAATCGCTTTTTTATAAAAATCTAATGCGTCAGTGTAACACTGCATCATAAAATTAATCCAAGATAGCTGAATATAGCATAGACCTTCAATCGGCTCTTTGTTCACAACCATAGCAATTCTTAAAGATTTTTCGACATAATTCTTCGCTTTATGTAATTCACCAATTTCTACGAAGAGCGAACCCATATAGAAAAAGGACAACGCAATCTCTGGTTGATGGTCTATGTCTCGCGCTACTTTGTATGCTTGTTTGTACAATTTAAGAGCCAGCATGTAATCTCCCTGTGCCTGAAATACTGAACCGAGAAATGACATCGTCTCAGCCTCGACCTCTTCCCAGCCTATAGTCTGAAAAATCTTTAATGCCTGTTCAGAGTACTCTCTCGCCTTTGCATAATCGCACAATCCCAAAAAATACTTCCCGAGTTCTAAACACGATGCACCTACTATTGAAGGATTTCCAATCCTTTTTGCAATACCATGCGCCTTCTGGAAACACTCAAAGGCTTGCGTATGACTACCCTTCTTTCTCAAAATATTACCAACATTCAGTAAGCTGATCGATACACCATACTGGTCACCGATCTTCTCTGATAATTTAACCGCTCTCTTAAAATAATTAATAGCATTCTTGGTGTCAAATTCATACTGGTAATTTACTGCGATATCATTGAGTACTGTAGTAACACCATACTGATCATTCATCGTTTTATAATATCTATGAGCTTTTTTGTAATACGTAATTGATTTTTTGTAATCTCCTTCACCATAATCTGCCCTAACCGACTCAATAGTACCCATGTCGAGATAGATTCCAGCCTGCAATTGCAGGATTTCTTTCTGTTTTGATCGAAGCGCAGGAATGTGCAGTGAATTTAAATCAAATCCCTGTGCTTTCTTATAGTGACCTATTTGAATACGCATACTCCGTATTTTAACAATAAGGTATATCTTCAAAAGTTTTTTTATTCTACTCGGTTTCATCTTTTTCAATATGTTAAATGCCCTCATATAACTCCGTATTGCCCTAGGATACTCACCTCTTCGAGCATAAACATCACTGATACCTAAATAAATCTTTACCCTTCTCTCGATTGTACCAACACTCAATCTCAGCGCCTTACGATAGTGCCTTATTGCATCATCGTAGCAACCGATGAGGACTTCTATCTTCGCTAACTGTTGTAAAACATCGAAATGTACCTTTGGTCGCTTCCTACCCAACAAATTCAGTACACCATTGTAAAAATGCAATGCTTGTTCATTAGCATACTGCATACTACTCTTCTTAGCTGCCTGGAGACCATAAAAAACTCCCTTTTTAACGTCTTGTGCGTTAATAAAGTAATGCGCCAAATCTTCGACAATCCACTTTGTATTTCTCTTATGAAAATGTTCTAAGGCTTTTCCAATCTGATAATTTAGTTCCATTTTTTTCTGATATGGTAACCGTTTATAGAGTGCATCATGTAGAGTTGCATGATACAAGTGATATTTATTATTCTCCTCAACTATAACCTGCCTGCTCGTTAAGTCCCACAAAACACGCGACAATTCAGTATCTATTGATCCAGTTAATTGTTTCATTAATTTATAACTAAAATCCTTAAGAAGCACTGCAGCAAAATTAACAACTTTCTGGGAAGAACTATCTAAATCTTCCATTCTCTCTAAAACAACATCCTCGATAGTCTCGGGAAGAGCAATGCTCTTTAAATCTGTCGTTTCTATGTGTTCTCCAATACTCACATTTCTCTTCCGTAACATAGTTCTCATGATTTCTTCAACAAAGAATGGATTTCCACCGGTTCTCTTTAAAAGATAGCGCACGAGCTCAGAGGAATTTGATGTAGACGTTACTGTTGAATCTAAAAATGCATAGAGGCTCTTAAATGTAAAAGGCTTGAGTGCTATGCATTTAAAATAATCCTCCCGCGTTAAGTTGTTCACCATATTTTTAAGTAATACATTGTTTTTTATATCATCAGCTCGGCACGTTGTACAAATCAAAATATTCTTGCCACCAATATTACGACCAATATATTCTAAACATTGAATACTCAAATCATCAGCCCAGTGTAGGTCTTCGATCAACACAACAACTCCTCCCAACAATGACGCGGCATAACCCAGTAACTGTGATACTGCTTCAAAATTTCTTAGTTTCTCCTGCTGAGGTCCTAACGTTGCCAATTGAGGTAAACTTTTCCTTTTGTGGCCATTAATTAAATCTGGAAATATCTTAAAGAGTACGGCAAGCGCGAGTCTAAGTTTGGGGGAACGATACAATCCTGATCTATCTCCAATATAATTGAGTACTCCGCTACAAATATCGTAAAAGGGAGTTAAGGGACCAATTGTACCTCGATGTGTCTGACCAATAAAACTATGGCTCCGCTGTAGCTGCGTAAAAACCTTGAATTCCTTCAATAGTCTACTCTTCCCAATACCTGCGTCTCCAGTCAGCAAAACAATCTTTCCTTCACCATGCTGTGCTCTTTCGTATAACGATGTTAATAACTGCATCTCCTTATCTCGACCAACAAATCGACTACTCAAAAGATAGCCTTCTATAGTTTTCTCTGTCTCAAGTGCAAATTGTGAATGACTATATTTATTAATTTCCTTAATTACCTCATTAGCACGATTGAATCGAACCGAAGGTTCAAACTCAAATAATTTTCTAATGAGCCGATCTAACCACCGGGGAATTCCAGTGATTGTCTTTGAAGATGGCTTATATACAAAATCCGTTTTCTGTTTTAGCAACGTTACAAAGCTCTTTCGTTCCTCGATCTGAAATGGCTTTCTCGTGAAAAGCTCATGGAGTACCACACCTAACGAATAGAGATCAGCACGATGGTCAACTGCTAAACCTTTAATCACTTCAGGTGCAATATAGGGAAAGGTTCCCTTGATGAGGGTACCTCCTTTGATGCGGTGTTCCCCACTAAGACCGAAATCCATTAATTTGGCTTGGGGCATAGGGTTTTGAGCATAGAGTTTTTTATTACCCCTTGCCCTTTGTTCTATGCCCTTAGCTATCAAAATATTACCTGGTTTAATATCATAGTGGATGAGACCCTTTGAATGGATGTATTCTAGAACACGACAAAGTTGGACAATCCATTCTAAAATCTTGTCGTAAGCCACACCAGCGGCAGCCTTATAAATATTCTCACCGTCTACGTATTCCATAGTAAAGTAGCTTCTCTCATCATCGAGTATACCAAAATCATATACTGAGCAGAGATTAGGATGGTGTAGTTGGGTGAGAAGTTTGAATTCTCTTTTAAAACGCTGCACAGCTGTGGATGAGGTTCTATCCTTGGAAAGTACCTTTAAGGCAATAATTCTGTTATTTTTTGTGTCTTTAACTTTGTACACCGAACCAGTGGCACCAGTACCGATTCTCTTCACAACCACATATCGGTTATCGATTGTTGTTCGTGACATACCTACGTAAATATTATAACCTATCACATGCTTCTGTCAAGAATTCTTATAATATTGACTTTTTGCAAAACTCATCTATAATCAACTATAGGAGGTGTGTGTATGCTAAAAACGAATGAGAAAAATCTGATTATCATGTCGGTCCAAGGAAAAGTTGCTACTCCTTGGGCATTTAGGATGCATAACGTAGATGCCGAGGGAAAACCATTTCATCTTCCCAGTGTCGGTGGTATTGTCTACAATGTGAAGGTTGGTGACCCGGCTTTTGGCTGGGAAGCAGACCACATCGAACCATGTGTTTCAACAATTCTTGATGAAAAAAAACCTTATGATCGGCCAAATGCTGGTTATGTGTTCTATGCCTGTATCGGTAACGAAGCAAAAATCATAAATGGCGATGCAAAAGGGAAAAGGGGTATTGTAACTGGACACCATGGTGGAGCTGAACACGTCATGATCGATTTCCCTGATTCGGTCCTCGAAAAATTGAATTTTGAGGACAAAATTCTCATTAAAGGGTATGGCCAAGGGCTCAAACTTCTCGATTATCCAGATATTGCTCTCTATAATCTTGATCCTCACTTATTACAGAAAATGAACATACGGCAACATGGTAATAAAATCCAAGTTCCAGTTACCGCAAAAATTCCAGCTGAACTCATGGGTTCAGGTACTGGCAGCCTCATGATGGGTAGTGGTGATTACGATATTATGACAACCGATAGAGAATTTATTAAAAATCATAATATTGACAAACTTAGATTCGGTGATTTTGTTGCACTCATCGACCACGACAATATTTATGGACGGAGTTTCCGTAAGGGTGCAATTACGATAGGCATAGTCATCCACGGCGATTGCCTCTTAGCAGGACACGGTCCTGGCGTGAGTACGCTCCTTTCGGCACGTAAACCGATTATTGAACCGATCATCGATCCAGATGCAAATATTGCAAAAATCTTAAGGATCGGAAGATTCAGAAAAAAATAACTACGACATTAAAATTACGTCATAGGTGACAGTGCCGCTCATAAAAAAAATCCAGTGCAAATCGATTCTGAATAAATCAGGTATTCCTGTATTCACCTATACGATAAATCCGTATGTTGGTTGCAGTCACAAATGTCAGTATTGCTATGCAGTTTTCATGAAGAAATTTACCAGGCATACAGCGCCATGGGGGACTTTTGTGGACGTGAAAATCAATGCTCCTGAAGTCCTGAGTCGACAACTGGAACGCAGCAAACCTGGTCGAATCTCATTTAGCACAGTCTGTGATCCGTATCAGCATGCTGAAGCAAAATATAAGATAACAAGACAATGTCTCGAAAAACTGATAGATACAAACCACTCTGTTTCGATTCTAACCAAATCTTCCCTTGTTTTAAGAGACATAGATATATTAAAAAAATTGTCGAGTGTTAAAGTCGGATTTACCATTACAACATTTCATCCACGGGTCAAACGATTCTTCGAACCAAAAGCTCCTTCTGCCCAAAAAAGATTAGATGCCTTAAAAATACTCTCGCACCATGGGATTCCAACCTGGGTCTTTGTAGCACCAGTCCTCCCCTATTTTACAGATTCAGAAGAAACGCTCAACCGCATCTTCACAAATGGTCAGGCAGGTGGAGCACGATACATTCAATTTGACGCCTTGAATCCTTATCCTAAGGTTTGGAATAATGTCAGTTATCTCACAAAGCGGTATTTCCCTGAAGCAATTGATGCGCTCAAATTCTTCTACTATAACAGACCAGCATACCTCAAGCGACTGAGCGATAAAATCTTTAAGATAAGTCAACGCTACACGATCAGCTACAAGATTGTGTACTCATGCACTCCCTCCACTCTGTAAATAGCACGCTTGACTTTTCAACATAATTATATTAAATGATTATAGATGGTATATAAAATTGTTACTGTAGTTTTATTCATTGTTATTCCGCTAAGTATTAATGCTGATGATCTAAGCAGAGCCAAGATCTTTGGCATTGCTGGTTTCGCTTTCAGTCTATTTGCAATTGGTGCAGACATCAGTGCTGACTACTATTATACCAAGTATGAAGAATCAACGTATTCTGCTGATTGTTCTCATTACAAAAACAGAACGATCATTTGTGAGAGAACTCGTGACATATTATTTGTCGTAGCAGCACTAAATTTTTCAGTCAGTACAATATTTATATTAAAAAATAATAAAAAAAGCTTAGGAGTAGACGTACATTTGAGAGAGGGGAAATTGTGTGCAGGATTAACAAAATTCATATATTAACGCACTGTGGAATAATTGCAGGGATCCTAGCAATTATTCTGCCCAGGTGTGAACATAAAAAATATTTGAATCCGTATGACCCAGAGAATTTACCGCCTGCGCCATCACTTCTGTCTCCAGTTGCTGGAATAACCACTATCCAAAACCCACCAGATTTTGCATGGATATTACGAGAAGATATAACAAATCCTCTGTATGGAGAACAGCTTGTATACGAAATCCAAATGAGTAATGACATAAATTTCTCCTCTGTACATTTTGATGACAGCACCATATACACTGAAGAATATCTCCCCTACAAACACATCGGTGCAGGTAATCAGTACTTGAGGGTACGTGCACAATACTTTCCTGGTGGTTGGGGTGAATGGTCAAAGATGAGTAATTTCGACGTAAAATTTCCAGTAATTGGTTCGTGTGATATATGGTTCCAAGACGATATCGCCATTAAAGATAATCTTATTTTTCTCGCTTGTGATAATACTCTCAGTATTATTGATATCTCAAACCCGTCCAATCCTCATCTTATTGGTACATATTCTGAATCAAACACAATATTCAACTATATATTTGTCGTAGATAATTATTTATACACAACAGGTTGCTACACGTATCCATCCTATCAACCAA
>LJNI01000075.1 GCA_001303225.1 candidate division TA06 bacterium DG_78
TTTCAAGGACACAAAAAGAATTGAATCTTGCTAAAAAACTCGGTGCGAAATGGGTAGGACACATTGATGATGATATGGGAACACTGCTCGATGCTGGTATTGTCTTTGCTCCGAGTGGTGAATTGCTCGTTGCATCGCTCAAAAAATTGGATAAAGGTGGTACGATTGTTTCAGCAGGAATCTACACGACACCCCTCCCTGGTTTTGACTATTCCTTGATCTATCCTGAAAAGTGTTTGACATCGATTGCCCACACGACTCGAGAAAGTGTTCAATCTTTTTTAAAAATAGCGTCAGAATTTAAAATAAAAACAGAGATTAATATCTATCAATTAGAAGAGGCGAACCAGGCTCTTCTCAATATAAAACATTCAAAGGTATCTGGCTCCAGCGTACTCATGATACAATAAAAAAACGGGGCAAGGAGCCCCGTTTTTTTATTGATACTTCTTCATTAGTTTACTAACACGAGGTTTTTTACACTCGATTGACCTCTGCAGGTCAGCCTGACAAAATAGACACCACTGGCGACATTTGCATGCCAGGTAACAGAATACGATCCAGCAGGCTTATGTTCGTCAAGCAAGGTTGCGATATTTCTGCCGACCTTATCATAGATCGTGAGTTCAACATGGCCAGCAGTTGGTAATGTGTAGCTTATGCTCACTGGTGATTTAACTGCTGGCACAGGCGCGATATTGAGTTGTACTGTACGTGCAGCATCTGGGGAAGATCCTTCTTCAATACCATAGACGCCAAACGCAGCGAGCATATAGGTAACCATACTATACCACTCACTGTACGGATCAGTCGTCCTGCCGTCGAGTCCCCAGAATGCGCTCTTGTAGAGCGTGCCATCGTAGAAGATACCCGGGTCTGTTGTATAATCAGTATCCTGAAATACCACGTGTGCTTCGGCATCTGGAGTCAGGTCATCTGGGTAGAATGGGTTTGACACATAATCTGTAGTATCGTAAAATGCCCAGCCACTTATTTCTGCAGTGCCTGCCACATTTGTCGCAGGAAGACCAAAGACATAATCCTCAACCACGCTTGCTATATGGAAATAGGTTTGTAACCATGTCCAATCTATACCAGTATAGATTCCATCCTGACTGATCAACCAGACATTACCGCCATCTAACATGTAATCTGATAGCTCGGTTTGGTCAACAAGAGTCAACGCAGGATCTTCACCTTCCGGTGCGCCCCACCAGTCATCATAGGTATTCCATATCACGAGGTCATAGGGTGACATGGTTGCATAATCAGGACCATTCTCAAATGTGGAAGCTGTTGGCCCAAACCATCCATAGTTTCCTACACCGAAGATGCCGGTGAGTATGCCATCCCACACAGGGTCTGGTGTCGTAGCAGGTCCAAACCCACCGTTCAGGTCCTCGACAAACAGCACTTCCATTTGTCTTCCTGGACGATATGGAGTTTCTTGATCAACAGGATTCTTTACCGTTGATTTCATCGGGACAGGATTATTTTTAGAGTTAGCCAGAGCTGTGGTGAGGAATACGACACAGAGCATGATAAGACCAAGCTTTACTGCATGTTTCATATAACCTCCTTTTTGCCCCTTGTTATTGTCCACCCTCCTTGAGGGCTACTGTAATTTTACCTATAATATCGTATATGTCAAGGATTAAGTGTATGAGGAATTGTGATCTCTATGGTCCGATTATCACCAATGTGACAGCGGAAGACAACCTCTCTCTTCTTGGTAACACGATGCTCTCGAATGCTCTTTTCATAACTGAATACTTCTTCCCATACGCCATCGACCTTTACACGTTTTGGATATGTATATAATTCTCTTCCTGAATACCACTCGACTTCAATGTTTTTCATGACATAGTTTTTGTGCCGAAAAAATTTCCGAGATACATTTTACGAGCATCCTTACCAATGAAACCTCTGGTGAAAATATAATATACTTTCATCTCAGATGGTTTCGAGGTATTTGAAATTGGACGTTTGGATTTTGTTTGGCATTTGATATTTGGAATTTGTTATTTATCATATTTACTCCTTAAGTCCTGCCCGTGCATACGATTCCATTATTTGTTTTTGTACAAAGAAATAGAGGATAATTAATGGCATGGTGGTAAATGTTGATGCAGCGCAGAGCAGAGGATAGTTGGTAGATTCAGCCTGTGCAAAATAGGCAAGCCCAGTCTGGATTGTCCGCATCGAATCGGAGTGGGTAACAATCAATGGCCATAAAAATGAATTCCAATTAGTAACAATCTGGAATATGCCGACGGTTACTAACACTGCTTTTGAAAGAGGAAGGACTATGTTTTTAAGAATCTGGAGGTGATTTAAACCGTCGATTTTCGCAGCATCAAATAACTCTTGAGGGATCGTTTTGAAATGCTGTCGCAACAGAAAAATTGAAAAGATGTTAGTGCTCCAGGGAATTATGAGAGCAAGAAACGTATCGATCCAGCCGAGACGACTCAGAATGACATACGAAGGTACCAAATAGACCGGGATTGGAATCATCATCATTGCCAAAAAGAGGGTAAAAAGCAACTCACGGCCATAGAATTTTAAACGAGCAAATGCATAGGCAGCCAGAGATGATGTCACAAAGACTAACAACGTTGTACTGATAGTCATAATGATCGTGTTCAGAAAGTATCGGGAGAAATCGACTTGCTTAAATGCCTCCACATAGTTCATAAACTCAAATACCTCGGGTACAATATTTGGAGGGAATTTTAGTGCTTCCATTTGGGTTTTGAGTGAAGTGGAAACCATCCAGAAAAATGGCAGCAGCATCCAAATCGCCCCGAGAATAAGTGCGATATGTATCAGTATTTTTGCATGTCTACCCCGTTGGAATGATGAAGTCATTTTTTCAGACACTCCTTTTCATTTGTATCTTCGGATATTAAAAATTCTAGAGAGGGTATATGTATATTTTCTACGGGGTCTATTCATAGTGTACTTTCTGTTCGATAAACCTTTTTTGCACGTGGGTTAAGAGAAAGATGATAATGAAAATAACAAACGCGATTGCATTAGCATAGCCAAGATTCCATAATTTAAATGATTGCTCATAGAGATAGTAGACAACGAGACTCGTGGTGCCGAGTGGACCACCTGGTGGTTGTGTCATGACGTACACAGGGGTAAAGGTATTGAATGCAATGATTGACTGGGTTATGAGTAAATAGAATATGGTTGGTGAAATTATAGGAATGGTAATATGTCGGAACATACTCCATCCCTTAGCTCCATCGATCTTTGCCGCCTCATAATATTGGGCTGGTACATTTTGTAAACCAGCAAGGGCGATGATGATACAGTAGCCAAGGTTATGCCATATTGCCATGATAATTAATGAGACAAGCGCGATTGATGGTCCAGCAAAGAATCCCGATACGTTTATTCCAAGTGGTGCAAATATAGACTCGAAGATACCACGGGAATCGTTCAACCATCGTAGTCCTTCAAGACCTACGGCATGAAACAGTGCATTGAATATACCACGGTCTGGATTAAATATCCATTTCCATACAACAGATATCGCTACAATTGATGTGACAACAGGTAAATAGTAAAGTGTACGATAAATGCCACGTCCCATGATTTTCTGATTCAAGAAATGGGCGAGAAATATTGAGATGATTATTGTTAACGGAACAACAAATAATACATACCAGAATGTGTTACTTAATGACTGATAAAAGTTCGGATCGATGAATAGTCTCGTGAAATTTTTTAGCCCAATAAATTCTAATGGTCCAGCGATGCCCCAATTAAAGAAGCTCATTCTGACTGCCTGCAGTATAGGGTAGAGACGGAAAATGATAATAACGATGAGCGCTGGAAGAATAAAGAAGTAACCAGTAAGGTCTACCTTTTTACTCATGATCAATCATATCCCATGAAAATTATCTGTCAAGATGAACTACACTACTGTTTATAACATCAACGTTAATTATTTTGGATTTAAAATGTATCGGTGTCCCTGGAAATTTATTTTTTATTAATAATAATATTACGTTTTCGGAGTTCGGATTTTATGAATTGACAGATGTTCTTTTCCATTCCTAAATATTCAGGCGGTATAACACCAAAATGGGGGTAATTTTTTATACACTGTGTTATGACCGACCCAGTGTATGCAGTCATCCGTGCCATTGACGTGATATTATTTTTCCCATCGTAGTAATCCACGCAACTGAGTCTCTTTTTTGTGCCGTTTTTCTCTAATTCGATAATCAAAATTGTGACGTCTTTTTTATCGCCCTTGCTTAATAGGTTCCTTAAAAATTCAAGATTTACATCCCGCAGTTTAACTAATCTTCTATTACACGGCACGAGTAGATCTGAAAAAAATCCACACTCGAGGATGGTCTGGAAGAGGTGGGCATGTCCTGGATATCGAATTGTTTTTTCTTCCATATTTTTTACATTTTTCATTGTCCTTAAAAGGGTACGTAGTCCATCAGTATGGAAACATTCGAGTCTGCCAATTTTCGGAACCGCGAATTCCTCAATACCACTCAAAGGTTTTATCTGGGTGATTTTATAATTGCGAACTATTCTTGCCGGTCTCGTGTATGCTTCAATCAAATCATCCAGAGACCAGGTCATATTATAATTGAATGGTGGCTGCGGTGATTGCGGTATTCCGCCGACCAAGACTCTTACTGTATCGAATCCTTCTAATTGTTGATATGCCTCACCAATCAGAATATTACTCAGACCTGGTGCAAAGCCAGCATCCGGAACAATCTTTATTCTTGCTTGCTGTGCTTTTTCGTGGAATGTAAATGGGTCTTCTGGTGAATAGGATAAATCAATGAGATCAACGCCAGCTTTTAAACAACAATCCATTGTGTAAAAACCTAATGCTGCTGGTAGGGCTCCAACAACAATATCAAACTTCTGTATTAATCTAATGAACTTAACTTTGCTTTTAACATCGAATTGTTGTGCCCTTACATTTACGATTTTTTTCAGCTGCCTGAGATACGTAATGTTGTTATCCAAGACAGTGACTTTGTGTTCGGCACACACGAGATCTTGAGCAATAACACTGCCCTGCATACCAGCACCAACAACACAAATATTCATAATACGAGTATATCCATATTTCAGAGAAAATCAACACATTTCTATGGTTGCACTGTATGTATGTGTGTATGGATTTTTTATTCTGCTTCGTTCGATACGTCACTATGTGATAACTGAATTCTTGGCAAAATGTGATGAGTTGTTACTGCTGATGAATTCGTTAAGAGATCAATATGTCGAGCATTTTATATTTCTTGCTCGAAGGTACATGGGTAGGCCTTATGTGTATATGAAAGCCTACCCATTTTTGTAGTAATTGCAGTATTCTATTTCGTTATCAACCGTTGTTTGTTATTCCTGAAACGTAGTAACTGGCTAGGGATTGTTCCCGTGGCATAGCATATCATCCACCTGGGTTATTATCTCATTTACTGGATCAGTTAGTAGATCTGTTAAATAATTCATGTTAACCACCTTTCTTTGATAACCTGTTTTTTGCTTTCGTATGCCATTATCCTCCCTGAGTAAAAACATTCGGAGGATCGTTTCCATGGGCATCAGGAGGATTGTTTCCATGGCGTGTTAGATCGTTCGCTGGATCGCTTATGAGGTATAATAAAAGATTCATATTAACCACCTTCTTTGATAACCTGTTTTTTGGTATCGTGTTTCTTCCCAGCCCCCGACTATGAATTTTCAACTTTTTTCAAGGACCCTCTTTCTTTCTCCGCATTCTTTAAAATGCCGAGGGGTCAGGACCGGAACCGAATATGTTCACAAAATGACTAAATATAAACGTTAATTCTATACACCCCCAGTATTGACTGAACCTGTTTTCAATAACATAATAATATCCTTCTTTCCCAAATGTTTTTAGCTAAAAAATAGCTATCAAAGAAGTGTTAAAATCAGATTATAATTTTCTACTTCTCTCTATATGACATCGCAATATTTGTGCCAGAAGGGGCTATTTTTGTTTGAAAAGTCTTGAAATTTAATGGATTTTCATGAGTATAATTCCAGATTTTGAAGGTGTGTCAAAACTAGGTAATAAATACCTAATAAATCAGACCATTGCAAAATGTTCTGATTTTTCAATGAAGTTTAGTGTTATGAAACCCATTCACCCTTATCAGGTTGGTAAGTACACACAGCATTATGTATTGATGGATCTTTTTTACGATAGTTTTCTGTAACCGCACAATCTACGCAAGCAAATCTAAATTCACATTCTTTACATTTAGGAACTTTCGTTTTATTAAATGTCCAGTAGGGATCGAGCTTTTTATTTCTAAAAATAGACACTATATCATCCTTGGGAATTTTGCCTACTGGTTTCGTCAAGATTGGACAAGGGGAAATTATGCCATGACAAGAGATGGCAATAACGCCATGTAAACATCTACTAAAATGTTTTGCTTCCAAGAAATTTTTAGAATCAATTTTGCTAAAACGCTTTTCGCCCTGTTTTTCTCCAATCGGAAGGGCGGCCAAAGGCTTTTTGGCTCCTGCCTTTAGGAAGATTTCGCTATTACCTAAGAATACGCCCCCAAGATTTTTTGCAAACTGCTGGATTTTATCATAGTTATCATGAGATTCTGGACAGGTCAGTAGGGAAATACCATAAGTTATGTCATTCGCTTTACATAATTCTACTGCTTGGAGCAATGAATTGAATATTTCTTCTGAACCTGTTATTTTTTTGTATCCTTCACGAGAATCTGAAAAAACAGTAAAGTTAAATTGAATATTCAAATTCTTTGCATCCTTTGCGATTTTTTCATTAAACCCGTAGCTATTTGTATTTACTATAGTTTTTATCGAAGATCGATGGTTAATTGCTTTTCTTACAATAGCAATAAGTTTATTCCATTCTAATAGAGGATTTCCACCAGAAAAGATCAAGGTATGAGTTTCCAGATCCGCCAATTGTTTTGTTAACATTCCAAAAGTTAACTCATCAATATTTGAGGATTTTCTCTTTTGAGGCCATTGTAAACAAGTCACACAGCCAGCAGATACATAATAATCGCTACTGCCACAGAATAAACAATGTGCATTGCATTTATTATTGACTTGAATGTATGCCTTTTTTATTACTGGCGGTTGTTCAAAAAGTTGTTCCATTATATGAGATGCACTCGGTTCAAATGGTTCAGTATAAACTGGTGTCGGAAAGACTGTTCCAATACCTTCACCTATCAGCCGACTAAGCAGCTCCTTAGCAACCTTTGGATATTTTAATTCAACCGAATCGATGCGTTCGTTTGCCAGCCAACGATTAACAATTTCTGTTTCAACTTTTGAAAGATGCATAATTTTTCCGAGCGTAATTTTATATATTGCTCCCCTTACTGGGCCACGAATATAATGACAATCTGGGAAAAAGCGGAAGTAAATCAGATCCATTGAATTACTCCATACTAGAACACGAGTTTTGTTTCTGGACGGTCAAAAAAATCTCTGAACCAGTCGAAGGCATCGGGGTTAACTTCTAATATTGAATAAGTCAAGGAAAGATATTCAGATAAATCAGACCGCAGGTCTTTACATCTTTCTTCGGGTATTGAAAACACACCATCTTGCATAGATTTTCCATCACCGTAGCAGGTTCGACATAATTTTACAACCGAACAAGATAGACATTTTTTACCTAAGGTCTCATTGTATTTTTTAATAATATCAGCAATCGCATTCCAATCAAGGCCAGTTTCAACATTCCCTATTGGCATGGTTTCGTTTACGCGTTCGCAAATATCAAATGTTCCATCCACTCTTACGCTAATTTTTGCACCAGGAAGACAAGTGTTCGTAAAGGGGACTATATCTGGTCGCTTATCAAAGGCCTTTCGATGCCTGAAGAAAGTCCAAAAACTTGGACCACAAAAAACTTTCACAAAAATTGGGGAGTCTTTTCCCTTTAGTGAATCACTTACAAATCTTTGCATAATCTTAAGACTTTGTTCATTAAACCCTTCTTTTTCTTCATTTGTAAATTGATCATAATAAGTGTCATCGTCGCCCCCTGGAAGAACTGCGTCAATAAATGTGAGGTTTGGTAGTGTAGATTTATTTTCTTCAAAAAAACGAATATTTGCTTCTAGATCTGTCCTCATATCGTATACACAGATAAGATGTATATGCTTCCTCAAATAATGAGGATAACGGTCTAAAAACCTTTTTATATTGCTGTAAGCGATATCAAATGAACCTCGTCCGTTAATTGTTATTCTATTGCGATCATGATTTTCTTTACTACCATCCAAACTTATTGCTATAAGTAGCTTATTATTGACTATGAAATCCGCAACTTCATCTTTTAATAATAAACCATTGGTCGTAATAAAAAAATCAAACGGCAGGGGAGAATTTTTCTTGGCATGAGCTATTAATTTATCCATTGTCGATAAACAGAGAAATGGTTCTCCTCCATAAAAGTTGATGGCTAACCTTTTGCCTGGATTTCTCCGTGCGTGCTGTTCATTGAGTTTAAAAAAGTAATCCATTGCCTTTTTCCCTGTTTCCAATTTCATTTTACTTTTGCTCGGTTTTCGTGTATACTTATAATAATCTGTATATATACAATACTTACATCTCAGATTACAGTCTTCAGTCAAATTTAGTACTAATTGTCGAAATGAAGACGGCTGGTCAAATATGTTTGCTTTAATGTCTTCCATCTTAAAAGATATCATGTTATGGTAGATATAAGATTTCTCTTGTGGGGTACTAAAAAATCCATTATAAATTCTATGCCATCGTTCGATAAACTTCAGAGTGCCGTCAACAAAAATCTCAGGATATTCCTTTATTAACTTAGACCGTACATTATCTATATCGTACTTTGCATAAAGATCAATAGCTTTTTTTAACAATTCGTTGACCGGTAAAACAGCTCCAGATTTGTCGTCATAGATATATTCAGCATTATTTTGTAGACTTTTAAACAAAATTGTACTATTACTTCTTGTTGTCATTTTATTCAGCCGATTATTTTTTTGTTTTAGCATTATGTAACATAAGTATAGCTAAACACCAATGTTGTCAATTAGTTTAGCAGACCACGCGTAAGTCTACACAGACTTACGGTGGCCTGCTTTGTGGTTATCCAATTGCGTTGTTGGGACTAGTATAATCAACAGGATATATCCAACTCACGCCTCTTACTGTCTGTCGACTTATACCAAACTGTACATCATTTTGTCCAGTTGCTAATGACTCGTATGGGAGTGCGCAAGCGGCAGCGCAAAGAACATCACACGCTTCTCCACAGTCAGTTCCACAATCGGCACAATCCCACCAACCGACTGAATCACCATATGGAGGACCTTGGGCATATTGTTCTGGTAACATGATTACCTCCTTGTTCTTAACCTATATGTTCTTTTATATTCTTTCCTTGGTACTTTTAGCCACCAAAGAGTTGTTAAAGATCATATCAAAATTTTCTACTTTGTTATATTGCAATATCTATGCCAAAAGTATCAATTTTATGGACAGAAATGTCTTGAAATTTAGTGGGTTTTTATGGGTATAATTTTAGATTTTTAAGGTGTGTCAAAAACTAGGTAATAGATACCTACTGAATCAGTCCTTTTATAGAATACTTCAATTTTTCAATCATTTGTGACATGTTACTCAGTGATTATTACTACAAATAGCTGCGTATTTATCCTAAATCACGATTTTACTGGTTTTTTTGCTAGTAAGTTTTGGTGATCGAATACCTCTTAATTAAAGCCCTCAGAGTCTTTGGTGTGATACCTAATTCCTTTGAAGTATGGGTTATATTCCAATAATTGCGCATAAGGGCTTGTGTAGTGCTCTCCTTTTCCAAGTTTTCTTTCAATTCCTTTAATGTTGTTGGTTCCTCAGCCTTTATTAGTACTAAACCAAGGTCGTTTTCATTAAGTTGCTGACCAGTACCCATAATAACAGCACGTTCAATACGGTGAATTAATTCGCGTACATTTCCAGGCCATGGATGATGCATCATCGCCTCCATCGCAGTTTTGGTGAAACCAATAAATTTTCTTTGATAGCTTCTATTCGTCTGACCTAAAAAATATTTACTGAGGACTTCAATATCTTCGGGTCGTTCTCTCAGTGGAGGTATATAAATTGTTGTAACACTTAAACGATAAAAGAGGTCTTTACGAAAATTACCTTGTTTTATTTCATCCTCTAAATTTTTGTTCGAGGCCGCAATGATTCTGACATCAATATGTATCGGTGTCTTGCCACCAATACGATCGATCTCCTTCTGTTCGATTGCTCGTAAAATTTTAACTTGTAGATGCAACGGCAAATCACCTATCTCATCAAGGAAAATTATACCTCCTTGGGCTATCTCGAACTTTCCTTTATGCTGTTTATATGCTCCAGTAAAAGAACCCTTTTCATGACCAAAGAGTTCACTCTCTAATAGGTTATGAGGTATTGCTCCACAACTAACCACCACAGGGGGTCTTTTTGACCGTGTACTCTCCTGATGAATAATTTTTGTAATGAGCTCTTTACCTGTGCCGGTCTCACCAGTAATCAAGAGCGTCGTATCTGTTCGAGCGATCTTTGATATCGTCTTCCTTATCTCATCAATCACCTTGGATTTTCCAATGAGTTCA
>LJNI01000076.1 GCA_001303225.1 candidate division TA06 bacterium DG_78
CCCTTCACTTCGGCTTGAACAATCTCAGTTCCAAATCTTTCTGCCTGTGCCTTCATCGTCTCCATTAAATCCTTGCCTGCAACTCCGTCAGGAAAACCTGGATAGTTTTCGATCAAATCTGTAGTTGTGGCTAATCCACCAATCAGACCTTTTTCGAGCAAAAGTGTCT
This sequence comes from candidate division TA06 bacterium DG_78, assembly GCA_001303225.1. GTDB lineage: Bacteria > Hydrothermota > Tepidihabitantia > SM23-42 > SM23-42 > DG-78. The sequence goes on from LJNI01000076.1 coordinate 170, forward strand.
TTAGTCCTGCACGTGTCCCATAAATACCTGCAGTGAGCCCAGCAGCACCGCCACCGATAATGATGATATTATATTTGTTTTTATCCATTTTAAATCTGCATATCAGGAAATCAGGGTGCTAGGTATTGTCTATCAGGTTACTCAGACATCAGGGCAATAAAATTTTACTGATAACCTGGTATTCGAATATCCCTCATCCTGATCACCTAATAATGTGATATCTATATTTATTATCGTTTAATCTATCTGTCTCCTCAGAAATGTCGGAACTTCTAAATCGTTTTCATTATACACACGCTTTTTCACTGTCTCTTTTAACTCTCGTCGTTTGAACGTTGGTAACTCTAAATTTTCACGGCGGGGAGTAAAATCAATCGGCGTCTCTCGTGGCCCCTCACTAATACCGGTCGCCACGACCATCACTTTAACTTGACTGCCGAGATCTTCATCAACAACAACACCGGTAATCACCTTAGGCTGACTATCTGTCTCGCCAACAATCAGCGTTGCAGCTTCATTTGTTTCCGCTAATGTTAAATCACTGCCACCTGTGATATTAATCAGGAGTCCGCGCGCTCCTTTGATTGAAATATCATCGAGCAGAGGCGAAGATATTGCTGACTGTGCTGCTAAAATAGCGCGATTCTCACCTTCACCAACACCCAGACCCATTACTGCTGTTCCCTTTTCAATCATCACTGTTCTTATGTCGGCAAAATCGAGGTTAATGAGTCCAGGGTTTGTTATCATCTCTGCAATACCCTTGATTGCATTGAAGAGAACCATATTGCCCAATTTGAATGCTTCAATTATCGACTGTTCTTTTGGTGATACAGCAACGAGCCTCTGGTTGGGAATACAAATCAAAGTATCGACATACTCTTGCAAATCCTCGATTCCCTTTTCAGCGTTCGCCATGCGCCACACGCCTTCATACTCAAATGGTTTGGTGACAACCGCAATCACTAGTGCACCAGAATTCTTAGCTTCCTCAGCAATGAGTGGTGATGCACCGGTTCCTGTTCCTCCACCTTCACCACAGGTAATAAATACCATATCCCCATCCTTCATAATATCTCGTATCTCATCACGTGATTCCTCTGCAGCTTTACGACCGAGCTCTGGATCACCACCGGCGCCTAGTCCGTGGGTGAGGTTTGTTCCAATTTGGAGTTTTTCTGATGCCATATTCAATTTTAAGACCTGCGCATCAGTGTTGACTGCAATACATTCCACCCCTTGAATGCCGTACCCCTGCGCATAGTTAATTGTGTTACACCCCGCCCCGCCAACACCGACCATTTTTATCTTGGCGAGATATTTTGGTTCCTCAACTAATTCCAGCATATATTCCTCCTTTACTAAAAATATTTTGCATACCACTCTTCAAATCGTTTCTTAAGGGCATCGAGAACACCAACACCCTTTGTTCTACGAATGATTGTCTGATTTTTCTTCTCAAAACCATAGAGAATCAAACCCACACCAGTAGCATAAATCGGATCAAGAATGATATCAGTAAGCCCACCGATTTCCTTAGGGATACCAACCTTTACGGGTAGATTAAAGACTTCTTCAGCCAATACATCAATCCCTTTCAATCGTGCCACACCACCAGTAATAACGACTCCAGCTGCGAGGACATCATAGAATCCACTCTTTTTGATTGCCTCACCCGTTATCATTAATATCTCGTGGACACGTGGTTGTACAATTGCGTATAGTTTTTCTTTTTCAATAAAACGATCTGTCCGACCACCAATACCTGGAACTTTAATTTCCTCTTGTTTTTCTTCTGATGTTAAGGTAAGTGTTGCGTATTTTTTCTTTATGGATTCTGCTTGCCGATGTGGTGTTCTAATGCCGATGGCGATATCGTTTGTAATATATTCACCGCCGAGTGGTATCACCTCAGAATGTCTTATTGCACCATCATAAAAGATGGCGAGGTCTGTCGTTCCTCCACCGATATCCAAGAGGCAGACTCCAAGATCGAGTTCGTCAGGTTGTAAGACTGAATAAGAAGAGGCCAAGGGTTGGAGTACAAGGTCCTTGACATTCAACCCTGCCTTCTCCAGAGCAGTAAACAGATTTTGGGCAGATGTAATTGCCGCTGTAACGATATGAACTTCAGCCTCGAGTTTAACACCACTCATACCAACTGGGTCTTTAATCCCGCGTTCATTATCGACGATATATTCCATAGGGATCGCATGGATTATTTCACGATCAAGAGGGAGGGCAATTGCTTGAGCTTGTTCAATCACCCTCTCTATATCGCGTTTTGAAATAACCCCACCAGTTCTCGATGTTGCAATCATCGAGTGGGCATTAATACCCTGAACATGCGAGCCAGAAATGCCCGCATAACAGGCGTCCACCTTAAACCCTGCCATCCTCGAGGCTTCGTCCACTGCCTTTTTTATTGAATCAACTGCTTTTTCTAAATTTACAATGACTCCCCGCTTCAATCCAAACGATGGAGTCGATCCTACTCCCACAATTTTTAATTCACTATTGTCAACTTCAGCAATAATCACAGCAATTTTCGTCGTCCCAAGATCAACTCCCACAATTCTCTCTTTCTTTGGCATTATCTCCTCCTTGATTGTAGATTTTTATCAATCCTGATAATAATCTGCCTATTGAATCTCATATCCACAATAAAAGAATCTTTGAGACTCAATAGATCTAAGGATCGTATCAAAGATTGTTTTCTTTTCAAATCATGTGTTCCTAAAATATAGTGCACACCTTGGTATTCTAAGATTCCCTCCTCCTGCGATACTATCCTCGCCTGCGGTATCACCTCAGAAAGGAGTATGTAGTGCTCCCTGTGCCATGCTATTCGCAGTACCAGGATGATAGCTATGATAACTATTATTAAAATTATTATCAGTTTAATATCTTCACCTCTTCTTTCAGTACTATACCTTTCTTCTCTCGAATGATTTTCTTTACCTTTGCTGCTAACTTCATAACATCAGATGCCCGCGCCTGGCCACAATTGATGATGTAGTTGGCATGCCTTCTACTCACCTCTGCATTACCGACTCGAAGACCCTTTAAACCACATTCCTCGATTAACTTGCCTGCAGAGCACCCAGGAGGATTCTTAAAGAATGAACCAGCTGAATAGCCGGAAGGATGTCGTTGCCGACGATACAACAAATTTTTATTTATTGTCTTCATAATCTCTCTTCTCTTCTTTTTTCTTAATCGGAGCAGGACCGAAACAATAATCGCATTATTCTGTATTCGAGAGGTTCGATAGGTAAAACCAATTTCTTCTTTCACCATATTCTTTTCTATACCGCGTTCAGTAATGATCCTAATTGATTCTGTAATATCAGCAATTGAATGGCCAAATGCTCCGGCATTGCCTCTAATTGCTCCACCTACCGTACCAGGAATGCCTGCGAGAAACTCAGCACCGCCATACCCTAATTCCATCGCGTACTTCAACAAACAATCGACGAGAACTCCAGCACCACATAGAAAACACTGATCGTTTCTGCGAATTTTTTTGAAAATTCCATCGAGCCGTATAACCACGCCGTGAAATCCTCTGTCGCTCACCAATAGATTTGTACCAGTACCAATGATGAAATATTTAAATCGTCTCCTCTTGATAACCTCGAGGACCTTCATAAGTGCCTTTTTTGAATAAACTCTAATAAAGTAGTCAGTATCACCACCGATATGAAATGACGTGTGCCTTGATAGGGATTCATTTTTCAAAATAGTTATTCCCGTAATCATCCTAAAAGGATCTCTCATTTCAGCTCCTTCGATAGTCTCTTTGCAAGTTGGCCAATACTTCCTGCACCTTGAATAATTATTACATCATGTGGTTGTATCATTTTTTTAAGAAATTTCACAATATCATTTAAGTGCGGGACAAAGTGCACTGATTCTTGTTCTTTACCAATCCTCTTTGCCAATGTCTCACCATCAACACCTGGGATTGGAATTTCATGGGCTGGGTATATTTCTGTGACCACCACAATATCAGCATGGAGAAAAGAAATTGCGAAATTATCAAAGAGATGATACGTTCGTGTATATCGATGTGGCTGGAATACTGAAATAATTCTCTGTGTTGGAAAGTATTCACGCAATGTCTGTAGTGTCACAGCGAGTTCTGTCGGATGATGACCATAGTCATCAAAAATCTTTGCACCTCGAACTTCGCCAATGTATTCGATACGACGTCGGACACCACCGAAGTCCTCAAGGGCCCGTCTTATCTTTCTAATTGAAATACCTAGTTCTAATCCAATGCCTATCGCGCAGAGTGCATTGCTCACATTATGTTTACCCGGTAAGCGAACATTAAATTGCCCAATACTTTTGTACATATACCTCACACTAAATGAAGAACCAAAGTTGTTTTTCCGAATACGTGCGGCACTTAACATCGCAGCATCTGATAATCCATAGGTAACCACTCTCTTAGGAATCTTTTCTTTTATATCCAGACTATCTGCTGCATCGACTCCAAGAAATACACATCCCCAGAATGGAACATGCGTGGCATAGTAAACAAAATTCTCTTTAATCTCATCTACATCTTTGTAGTGATCAAGGTGTTCAGCTTCAATATTTGTAATAACGGCGTATGATGGAAATAATTTTAGAAACGATTTATCTGACTCATCAACTTCGCACACTAAATAATCTCCCCTGCCGAGACGTGCCTGGCTTTTGCCCTTTACAATACCGCCGATTACTGTTGTCGGTGAAAGTCCTCCTTTTTGTAACACTTCACCAACCATTGATGTTGTGGTTGTTTTCCCGTGTGTTCCAGAAATACAAATAGCAATTTTCATACGAGTTAATTCGGCAAGTAATTCACCTCGATGTATCACAGGAACATTTATTCTCCGTGCTTCATTGAGTTCAGGATTATCATTTCTAATCGCAGTTGAGTAAATCACAACATCAGCACCTATGATATTCTCTTTTTTATGACCATATGTTATTTTTACACCCATCTTCTGCAAACGCTTCGTTATTTCTGAACGCTGAATATCTGACCCAGTTACCCTGAATTTAAGATTATGCATAATCGTCGCAAGACCACTCATACCAATTCCACCAATACCGATGAAATGGAGGTGTCCAATTTTACCAAACATATCGGCACCTCATTTCACTCTCTTTTAAAACTACGTCGGCAATCTTCTTCTCTGCATTAATAACAACACCTGTTTTCCTCTTCGTTCGATAATGGAAAACCTCGTTTATTTTTTCCACGAGTAATTCGGTTGTTACATCTTTTTCTTCAATCATAATTGCGTTACCAATGCTGCTAAAATACTCAGCATTATAGTATTGATGGTTATCAATTGCATAGGGGAATGGAATAAAAATCGTTGGTTTATTCAAAAAGAGAATTTCGTAGCCTACTAAAGCACCAGCACGAGAAATAACAATATCTGCCGCATTTATTTCACACCATGGAGAATCGCTGAATGAAATCACGGCTGTCCTCGAATCTTTTTGCTCATTGACCCAGGCGTAATCACGATGACCACTAATAATTGTTATCTTAAATCCCTTAGGCAAAATCTCTGAAAGAGACAATGCATAACTATTTAGCAATCGTGCTCCCTGACTACCACCAATAAAGAGAAGATGTTTTCCGCGAGATGTTCTTCGTTGCTGTCTTTTGCTCAATTCTTTTTTAAATGGTGTTCTTACTGGTATTCCAGTAACGATACATTTTCCTTTCGGTTTAGTCTTTGGCGGTAATCCTAAAAATACATTTGTAGCCTGAGCCGCGAACAAACGTGTTGCCCGGCCTGGCACTCGATTAGGATCAAAAATAAAGAAATTGCTGCGGTTCAATAAGCACGAAACAACTAATGGGAGTGAACCAAAACCACCAAAAGCAAAGCCAATGCTATTTTTTGTTAACACAGATAGTTTATAAATAGAATACATAAGGTAGAAGCAAAAAATAACTTTTGCAAAGAGTGTTTTTCCATAAAATGGATGTGATTTTATATAAAAAACTTTCAGTCCATAATTCAGCACAACTTTTTCTTCTATGTGTCCCTTTCTTACGAGGAAAACCGTTTCAACATTTCGTTTTATTAACTCTTCAGCGACGACAAGTGCGGGAAAGTAATGTCCGCCAGTACCGATGCCAGAAATGATAACTTTGCGTTTTTTACAATGAATAGGCTTGGCCATCAGGTCATTCTCCATCGTGAGACTCGCAAAATAACACCCATCGCAAAGAGGTTAGCTGATAAAGACCAACCTCCGAATGATATAAACGGCAGAGGAATTCCTGTTGGTGGAAGGAGTCCAATACTAACCCCAACATGGGTAAGAAAAATGACGAATATCGATGCATTGAGGCCTAAAACCAAAAGCTTGCTGAATTCATCGTCAACCGACGCTGAAATCGAGAGACCTCGGAGATAAATTTGCCAAAAAAATAGAAACACAATAAGTCCTCCAATAAAACCAAATTCCTCGGCAATATGAGAAAAGATGAAATCATTATAGATGCGTGGAAGAAAAAGAAACTTTTGTAGACCGGCTCCCGGACCTTTTCCTAAAATACCTCCAGAACCAATGGCAATGAGTGACTGCTGTACTTGATATGTCGGGTGTGTAATAAAACCTGTAATTCTACTTTGGGCATGAGGGAAGAGCAAGACAACAATAACAATAATGGCACAACTCGCGACAATTGTCGGTATAAATAATTTAAACTTTGCTCCTCCGTAAATGAGCATGATGATGAGTGTAATGAGGCAGATCAAAGCTATCGATATTGATGGTTGAATCGCAACCAACATTATTAAGAAGAGGCAGATTGTTATTGCTACGAGAATCCCTTTCCCAGAGTTTGCAGTCTTCGGATGAGACGAGAATAAATTTGCAAGGAAGAAAACCAGCCATATCCTGACAAACTCAGAAACCTGGAGTCCAAATGATGATATCACCACAGATCTCCTTGCACCAAATTGAAAGCGGCCAATGAGAAGGGTGAGGATTAAAATAATAACAGTGATGATTAATAAGGGAAAAATGAGTGTCTTTATTACTCTATATGGAATAATGAAACCAAGGAAGAAAAAGACACTCGCAATCAATAGACGCTTCATGTGACCAAGCATATAGTATGTCGAATCCTCACCCCTCGTCATTGCCCGGTAGTAAGAGGAGGAATAGACAAACACAATCCCAAGGGCAAGGAGGCAAAAGAGACAAAAAATTAAAGTTTTATCAATTCTTGTATGTTGCATGCCTAAAGGCCTCTCCTCTTTCTTCGAAATTTCTATAATAATCGAATGATGCAAATCCTGGATTGAGCAAGATAATATCATTGGGCTCGGCAAATACGCGAGCCTTTCTAATCGCATCATCCATACTCTCTGCGATTGAAAATTTATGAAAGTTTTTAGATTGAAAATATTGAGCAATGTACTGCGCATTATCCCCCAAAATAATGCATGCCTTTGCTTCTTGAGCAAGCAATGAAAGATACCTGCGCCCTGTATTGCCTTTATGCTTACCACCAACGATCACGATTTTTGCTCCCTCGAGTGCTACAAAAGAGGCAATCGCAGCACTTTCATTAGTACACATCGAATTATTTATATATCGCACACCATCGATTGTACCAATTTCCTCAAGACGGTGCGGTATAGATTTGAAATTCCGTATTCCTTCTTCAATTATTTCATTGGGGATATTAAGTACTTTTACAACCGCAATTGCTGCTGCGATGTTCATAAGATTATGTCTGCCGACTAATGGTACACCCTCCACTGAGAATAGTTTTTCTCTTTCAAAGTAAAAATCACCATTCAACCGCACACCGTGCTCTACAGCGGCGCCAAAGAAAACAACGTTCGCCCTACTGCATTCTGCAAAACTCCTCACCAGTATATCGTCAAAATTGAGGACAGCAAAATCATTTTCATCTTGATTCAGGAGAATACGACTCTTCGCTGTTTTATATTCATCAAAGTCTTTGTGCCAATTGAGGTGATCAGTAGTAATATTTGTTATAACAGAAATCATCGGATGAAATCGTTCGATGCGCATCAGCTGAAAAGATGATATTTCTAACACATAGTATCGAAAGTTCTCCATAAACAGAACCTGCGAAAATGGCCTTCCTGGTGCTATATTGCCACCGAGAAAATTCTCTACGTGTGCAGTATTTAAAATATGGCTGATGATTGAAACAGTTGTGCTCTTACCATTAGTGCCAGTTACTGCAATAACTCTTGGATTTTTTAATTGGGTATAAGTAAATTCAATCTCGTCGATAACAGAAATATTTTTCGATTTTAATTTCTGTATAATGTCTTTGTTCGGTGGAAATCCTGGTGAAGTAATTACTAATTCATAATCATCCTTCTGATACATCTTTACTTCTCCAGTTTGTATTAAATTCTGAGCAGCCCCAGCTAACATTTCAACATTTTCTTCATATACATACACTTCATCACCCCTCTGCAGTAAATACCTGGCAACTGCAATATTCGCCCTGCCTAAACCCAACAGTAATATCTTCATTTCACAATGTTAAAACTAAAAATATTAAATTTACATTCCTTCATCTGCACAATCTGTCTCATCATCGTATCTTGAGCGTCGATAATGCAAACATGAGAAAAATAATGCCAATAATCCAAAATCGCACAACAATCTTTGGTTCAGTAAGGCCCTTCAGTTCATAGTGATGGTGCAGTGGTGCCATACGGAATAGGCGTTTCCCACCTGTTCTGTGAAAATAGATGACCTGCAATAAAACTGAAAGTGCTTCAATCACAAAAACACCGCCAACCAGGACGAGCAGTATTTCCTGTTTAATGAGTATTGCAGCTGTCCCGATGATTGCACCAAGGCTCAGCGCACCAGTATCGCCCATAAAAACTTGAGCTGGATGCGTATTGAACCACAGAAATCCGAGACTCGCTCCTAAAATCGAAGCACAATAGACTGTTACCTCTCCTCCATTTGTGATAAATATGATATTTAAATAGTCGCTTATGACGACATGACCACACGCGTATGCAAGTGCTGCATAGGCAACTGCGGCAATACCAATGAGCCCAACTGCGAGACCATCAAGACCATCAGTCAAATTAACACCGTTCGAAGAACCAACAACAACGAGGGTAACAAATAGAGGATAGAGTATTCCAAAATTTATGACGTAATTTTTTACAAAAATAAGATTTGTTTTTGTTGCATACTCTCCAGGGCTAAAAAAATACAGAAAAAGGCCGAGTCCTATTCCATACACTATCTGCAGTACGAGTTTCGTCTTTATCGATAATCCTCGTGGTTTATTTTTATAAATTTTAATGTAATCATCCCATATACCTAAAAGACCAAACCAAATTGTTGCACTAAAGAGAATGATGATGTTTTGATTATTTAAATCACAAAAGAGGAGAGAGGCAACAAGGATTGAAAGCAAAATAATGAAACCTCCCATTGATGGTGTCCCTTCCTTCATATGGTGAGATTCAGGTACCTCAGACCGTATACGTTGACCAGCTGATTTTTTCTTCAGGAACGTTATAAATCGCGGACCAAAAATCAAGACGATGAGAATTGCTACTACTGCTGCATATGCACTGCGGAATGTAATATAACCGAAGAGTCTAAAGGGACCAAATACATCCTTTAATGGATATAAAAGCCAGTATAACATTTAATATCTCCTCACTATTTCATTAACAATTTCTTCAAATTGTAATATTCTCGATGCCTTTACTAAAATAGCTTCCTCTCCATCGACGTTGTCAATTACATAGCGCACTAAGATATCTTTGGTTTTAAAATGCCGACCACCATACAAACGTGCCTCATCACCATACGTCAAAAGCATGTCGCAATGTTTCTTCGCATATTCACCAATGTTCTGATGTAATGTCTTGGAATGTGTTCCAAGTTCTTTCATATCGCCCAATATAAAAATTTTATTCCGTTTTATGGTCGCTACAAAATCTATTGAGTTTTTCATAGAGACCGGGTTTGCATTATACGTGTCATTAATGATGAATAATCCGTTATGGTGTATTGGCTCCAATCTACCTGATTCGGCTTTCACCTCAGCGATTGCTTGGCGCTGCTCTTCAGGTCGAAGACCGAGTTGTGATGTGAGACAGAGAGCAGCTAAGCAATTGTAGACATTTGCCAGACCGAGGAGCGGTGTTAAAAATTGTGAACCTTGGTAGATGAAGCGCGATCCAGTTTCGCCTAACTGTATGGCTTCGATCATTTCTAAAGAAAATCTTAAGATATTCTTTTGTGCAACTTCACCGACACCATACGAGAGATAACTTTTCCCTCCGTATTCCCTCGATCGACTCGAGACCTTCGAGGTGGCCAGGACCGATATTGGTAATCACGCCTATTGACGGTCGTGCAATCTCGCAGAGTCTCTTAATTTCACCGGGACTGTTTGTACCCATCTCTACGACTAAATAATCCTCATCTCCAGATAGTTCCAAGAGTGTCAATGGCAAACCGATGAGTGAATTATAATTTTTTTTAGTATTGAGGACCCGGTATTTTTTCTTCAATATCGCACTGACGAGATTTTTTACGGTTGTTTTACCATTTGTTCCAGTAATGCCAATGGTTTTTGGGCAAAATAAACCACGGTATTCCTGGGCAAGTCTTCCTAAGGCGAAGAGCGTATCTGAAACTAAAATTTCTGGTCCGGTGTTTGTGTACTGTTGCACCACTGCTGCGACAGCACCATGAGTGAACGCATCACCGACATAACAATGACCATCAGTATGTTCTCCCTTGAGCGCGAAGAAGAGATGACCGGGCATCGTTGTTTTAGAATGAATACTCACATTCCTCACTAATTCCATATTACTCTCTCTTATTTCGCCACCAATGATATTTGCGATATCATGTATCATAAATTCTCGAAACATTCTCCCACAACCTTCGCATCATCAAATGCGTTTGTTTTATTGCCGATAACCTGGTATTCTTCATGTCCCTTACCGGCAATGAGCACAATATCATGTGGTCTTTTTGATGAAATCGCATAGCAGATTGCCTCTCTACGGTCCTCAATGACCTTATAATTTTGGTTCTGCATACCATGCTCAATTTCTGTAATAATTTCTCGTGGTGATTCACTCCGTGGATTATCAGAGGTCAGTATGGTTAAATCTGCCAGACGTGAGGCAATAGCACCCATCTTTGGTCTCTTGTATCGGTCCC
>LJNI01000005.1 GCA_001303225.1 candidate division TA06 bacterium DG_78
CGGTAGGTCTGGATACATATCGAGGATATCCTCAGCGTGCAAAAAGGTAAGTTCTTCAGGAAAATCAGGATACTTGTCTGTCTTGAGCTCTGGGGAGTTCTCCTGTGCAAACTTTCCTGCACCGCGGATGACCTTCCATATCTTACGTACTATATCTTTTAAAAATTCAAGATTACGTTGGTCAGGGGTCATCACTCTTTCCCAGTCCCACTGGTCGACATAGGCACTGTGGTCGTGGTCCAGAAAATAGTCTTTACGTACGGCTCGCATATCTGTGCAGATTCCTTGGCCAATCTTGCAATCGAACTGCTTCAAAGCTGGCCTCTTCCACTTGGTTGCTGCCTGTACGATTTGGGCATTAAGCGCCTTTTTGAGCCCTAGGCCACAGGGAAACTCGATTGGTGTGCGTGACCCATCGCGGTCAAGCATATCATTTATCCCACTCTCGCGTTCCACGATGAGAGGAACCTGGACCATCTGCAGATTCAGTTCTTTACACAGGTTCTTCTCAATATATTCTTTAATCGCAAAGAGAGCTTTCATCCGCTGCATTGGTGTCTGTAAGGGCTTATAGTCATTAGGAAGAATTTTTTCTACCTCTTCGTAGGTACTGATGCCAGGACCAGCAAGATCTGCTTTCTTGTCTGCCATTATTACTACCTCCTCTTACATTTATATCTCATTTGACTTTCTCAACTATACAGCAAAGTTAGAAAACATATACAATACAACATATAAACCAAGATGTATTATCTGCAAAAAATGCTAAAAGTCAAGAAGATGTTATCACTGTAATTATTTCAATTGACAAGAGATGCAGGAGGCATATAATAAAAAAGTGAAGATTTTCATGAGTGGAGCCAGTGGTGCGCTCGGCACAGCGATGCAGAATCTGCTGCGCAGAGAAAGTATTAATTTTCTCGCCACGGACATCAATCAACTCGATATCACTGATTTTAAGAAAACAAATACCGCCTTACTCAACTACCGACCTGATGTCATTCTCAACTTTGCGGCAATGAGCGATGTTGATGCCTGTGAAGAGAATAGCGAACAGGCGTTTCGCGTTCACGCGCTTGGAAGCATGGGACTCGCAACAATTGCCAGTAAAATAGGTGCAAAAATTCTCTATACGAGTACCAATTTTGTCTTTGATGGGGAGAGTGAACAGCCATACACTGAATATAGCGAACCTCATCCAATTAACGAGTACGGTCGAACCAAGCTCCTCGGTGAACACTATATAAAGGATTTGTGTGACCGCTCTTTTATTGTTCGGACGTCCTGGTTGTTTGGGATGGATTCAAAAACGTTTTTATCAAAATTCCTTGCCTCAAAAGACAAATCACCTTTCATTGATGTTATTTGTGACCAGTTTGCATCATTTACGTATATTCCTGATCTTGTTGAAGCCCTCTTTGTATTACTCAAATCAGAACACTATGGAACGTACCACATAGTGAATAGTGGTATAGGTTGCTGGCTCGATTTCGCCTTGAAGGCAAAAGAACTTATGAATTTCAAGACAGAAATCAGGTCGGTGAAAACCGAAGAGTTGCGTTTGACAGCCCGTAGACCCCGATATACTCCACTCACTTCGACCCATTATGAATTTCTTTTTAATCAACGCATGCGTACGTGGGAGAGAGCTCTTGCTGATTTCATTAAATTAACGACTCAAAAACAATCACAATAGGATCGTCTTGACTTCTTATATATTATTTGTATAATCCAACTGAAAAATGAAAGGATTAATACTTGCTGGTGGATTTGGCACTCGATTACGGCCACTCACCTATACCGGAGCAAAACAGCTCATCCCAATCGCCAATAAACCAATAATCTATTATGGTATCGAGTCGTTAGTTAAAGCAAGAATCAAAAAAATTGGGATCGTCGTTGGTGATACGGCTCAGGAAGTGGAGAATATGGTCGGCCATGGAGAGCGTTGGGGTATTACAATTTCGTATATTCCTCAAGAGGCACCTTTGGGACTTGCTCATGCGATAAAAATATCCAGAGATTTTCTCGGTGATGAACCTTTTATCATGTACCTTGGAGATAATATTTTGAAGAGTGGGATTGATGAGTTTGTTCGTCAATTTCAGAGCAACAAGCCGAATGCATTAATATTACTCACCAAAGTTTCAAATCCTCAAGAATTTGGCGTTGCTGTTATTGATGATAAGGGGTACGTTAAAAAATTGATTGAGAAACCAAAAAAACCACCTTCTGATTTCGCACTGGTTGGTGTGTACCTATTTGATAAACAGATATTTACAGCAATTGAGCACATAAAACCATCGTGGCGGAATGAATTAGAAATAACCGATGCAATTCAGTGGTTATTAGATAATAATTTAAAAGTCGAGTCTCACATTGTGAGAGGATGGTGGAAAGATACTGGCAAACCAGATGATATCATTGAGGCAAATTTATTAGTGCTCGAGGGTATCGAGTCTTTTAATAAGGGGACTCAAAAAGATTCAACAATTCATGGCAGGGTTCAGCTTGAAGAAGGTTCACACGTAGAAAAGAGTGTTATCCGAGGACCAGTAATCATCGGGAAAAATGCAAAGATACGTAACGCCTATATCGGACCCTTTTCGGCAATTGGTGACAACGTTATAATTGAGAATTCTGAGATTGAATGCAGTGTGATTATGGAAGGAGCACACATAAAGAATCTTGAGAAGAGAATTGACCGTTCAATTGTTGGTAAAAATGTTATCTTGGTACAGTCTAATGATTCGCCACGCACATATAAATTCATTCTCGGTGACCAGAGCTATGTCGAAATCATAAAATGATTACACAGATTGGTTGCACAGATAAAGGACTAAGAACATGCGTGTTTTGATCACAGGAGGGTGTGGGTTCATTGGTTCAAATTTTATCAGGTATTACAATAATAAACATCCCTACCATAAAATTTACAACATTGATAAACTTACCTATGCAGGTAATCTGGAGAACCTGAGGGGTCTAGAAAAAAGGAAAAACTACCATTTTATAAAGGGAGACATCAGCGATGCACTAACAATGAAGAAAATTTTCCGACAATTTCGTCCTGACGCAGTGATCAATTTTGCTGCTGAGAGCCATGTCGACCGTAGTATTGAGTCACCAGCACTATTCTTGAAGACAAATTTCATTGGTGTCAGTATCTTGCTCAACCTCTCACTCGAATGTAGGATTAAAAAGTTCTTGCAGATTTCAACCGATGAGATATATGGCTCTATTTTACATGGCAGCTTCCGCGAGAGTAGTCCACTTACTCCATCGAATCCATATTCAGCGAGTAAGGCAGCAGCAGATGGTTTGGTAATGGCGTACTACAAAACATATACATTGCCAGCGCTCATAACCCGTTCTTCTAACAATTACGGGCCATACCAATTCCCTGAAAAACTGATTCCCCTTACAATAATTAATGCCTTACATAATAGAGCAATCCCAGTGTATGGTGATGGTAAACATATCAGAGACTGGCTCTATGTCGAAGACAATTGTGAGGCAATCGACACCGTATTTCAACGAGGTGCGATTGGAGAGATTTATAATATTGCTGGTGAGAATGAGTTAACAAATATTTACGTAGTGAAGAAAATATTACAACATTTGGATAAAAATGAATCACTGGTTACTTTTGTTAAAGATCGACCAGGCCATGATCGTCGATACGCGTTATCAATCAGTAAAATAAGACGTCACTGTGGTTGGCATCCAAAAACGCCTTTTTCAACAGGCATTAAAAAGACAGTTGCGTGGTACCTAAAAAATAAAAGATGGTTAAAGAATTGTCAAACCGGCGCGTACCGTAGTTTTTATAAAAAATATTACTCAAAACGTGGCCTAAAGAATATTTAACACATACATTACTATCATATATATCAGTAGTTATTGACACAACAGGGTATGTAGATATAATAGATTTGATTTACTCGCGGGTCGTTAGCTCAGTTGGTAGAGCATCGGATTTTTAATCCGGTGGCCGCAGGTTCGAATCCTGCACGACCCATTCTTATATGGCTATTAAAGAGCATTTATCATATAAAAAAAAGTATGGAGTGATCCCCAACTGTGGTATTGTATTTATAGGTGCTCTAAATTCCAAATTCCAAATATCAAAATCCCAATATAAAGACAAAAAACTTAGTATTACATAATCATGAATATTATTCTATTATTGGGTTTATTAGTCCATTCACAGAATATTACTGTTTACTTCTTCTACTCGCCTGATTGTGAGCATTGCATGGAGATTTTGTCAAAGGATATCCCAATGCTGCAGGAAAAGTATGATTTTCAGTTCAAAACATATGATATCGATATCCTCGAAAATTACGAACTTTTAGAAAAAATGGAAGAAAATGTAAAAGAAATAGGTGAAGATTTGCCCATTGTCTTTGTCGGTGATTCAGTTTTTTATGGACCTGATACGTTTCGTGAAAAATGTGAAACGACAATTAAAAGTCTTTTAGATAATTCACCACCAATTATTAAAGATACAACAAAGGTGCCAATCGATTCTGTCATTCCTGAACATGGTGATATCAATTTATACTATTTTTATCAGCCTGGCTGTAAAGAGTGTAGCCGTATTGAAATTCTGCTCGCCAGTCTTCAGTTAAAATATCCTAATATAAAAATTTACAGATATGATATGTTTGAGGATGCAAGTAAGATTTTTTTTGAGGCATCAGCCGAATACATGGATATACCACCATCGAAACGTCTCGTTTCACCGACAATTTGTATCAGTACAGATTATTTAATTAAAGAAGAAATAACATCGCAAAGACTCGTAGCATTGATAAAAAAAAACAGTTCAGGTAGTCTCCGGCTTGATACATTAGATATTACACACGGAGAAGAAAATATTCTCAAGAGATTCTCACAATTTTCTATTCTCGGAATACTCCTTGCTGGTCTCTTGGATGGCGTGAATCCCTGTGCATTTGCTACATTAGTTTTTTTTGTGAGCTATCTGGTATTCATTGGCAGGCGTCGACGTGATATTATTTTAATGGCTATTTTTTTTATTGTTGCAGTATTTATCTCATACCTTGCAATCGGATTCGGCGCCTACAACCTGCTCAGGTATTTAACAGGATTTGCCTTCATTGCCAGAATAATATTTATTAGTTTTGGCATTCTCGCAATTGTCCTGGGGATATTAAGCCTGCGCGATTATTTCCTCGCTACGAAGGGAGAGGCTCATAAAATGATTTTACAGCTTCCCCTTGCTATAAAAAAACGTATTCACAAGGACATCAAAGAAAAAACTGCTGTTGGTGGTATTATATTCGGTTCGCTTTTTGCTGGCTTTTTCATATCCTTTTTAGAATTTGCCTGCACTGGTCAGGTTTATCTGCCAACAATAACCTTTATGATTTCAAAAGGCGGTCTTACACTCAAACCCCTTGTTGCACTTCTGGCGTATAATATCATGTTTATCGCTCCCTTGATTGTGATTGCAGTGCTGGCGACATTCTTCACAACCGAAAAGGTCGCAAAATCACTTGAAAAAAAGATATCTACTGTGAAATTTCTCACCGCATTGTTATTCTTTGCACTCGGTATATTGCTCATCATACTATCATGAAGAAGATTATCATTATCATCGCCATAATGATTGTTACATTTTTAATCATAAAGGTATTTTTACCAAATGAAAAAAATCTAGTCGCACGAGATATTAAGTCGTTGAAAAATGCTGTAGAGAGAGAAGATAAAATGAGCATTCTTGAATATCTTGATGAAAGCTATATGGACAAGCACAACATAACGTACGAACATATGGTTAATGCAATAGATGAGTTTTTCTTACAGGTTGATTCGATACAAATCTTTAGGAGTGGAATGAAAATATCGATCGATTCGGTTGATGGTGAAAATAATACGTATGCATCGTGTAGTTTAGGATTGAAAATTCTCGCCAATCTTGAAGGAGAAAAAGTTCTTGTTTATGGCGGTGTTTTTAAGCCGAGCCCAGTACGTGCCTGGTTTAAAAAGATAGATAGGTATTATCGTGTCTATTATGCAGAATACTAATGGTGTAGGTATATCAAAATCATTGATTTTTAGTATATTCTGAATATCATTAAATTATGAAGTGTCCTAAATGCGGCGTTGAGAATCCAGAAAAAAATAAATTTTGCAGTGAATGCGGTTTTAATCTTCAAGAATTATCGATTGCTGACCGCATGGATCTCGTAAGAAAAGATATTCCTGAATCCCTGGTTAAGAAAATCCTCCTCACAAAAGATACTATCGAAAAAGAACGGAGAGACGTAACAGTCATTTTTGTAGATATCTCGGGTTCTACAACGATATCAGAGTCCCTCGACCCCGAGGAATTAACACTCCTCATGAATGATTGTTTCCGCAGATTGAGTGCCATGGTGTATCGCTACGAGGGCATTGTTGATAAATTTATCGGAGACTGTGTCATGGCAATTTTTGGTGCACCGGTTGCGCATGAAGATGACCCAGAACGTGCCATCCTCGCTTGCCTCGATATGCAAACAGCAATTAATGAAATCAATGCGCGTCTGGATAAATCCCAGCGGAAACTCGAGATCCATTCAGGTATTAACACTGGTAAAGTTATTGCCGGTAAGGTCGGGTCGGACCTACAAATGGAATATACAGTGATGGGAGATACTGTCAATGTTGCCCAGCGGCTTAAAGATATCGCATCACCAGGTACGATTCTCGTTGGCCCAGAAACATATAATCGTACAAAACATGCCTTTGATTTTATGTCTTTAGAGGCAGTGCGTCTCAAAGGGAAGACGTTGAGTATTACACCGTATGAAGTCATAGGAAAAAAGTGGGGGTCAGAATTCGGATTAACAGCGATACGGTCTGATCTCATTGGCCGCGATGCAGAGTTTTCAAAACTCAAGGAGGGATATACGAACCTTCTTAAAGGCCAATCATCAATTTACCTGGTTAAAGGAGACGTCGGTGTAGGTAAGTCAAGGCTCCTCTATGAATTTAAGAAATTTTTGACAATTTCCGCTCCTGATGTTGCCTTGATTGATGGGCGTGGTGTGTCATACGAAAGTTCGATTCCTTTTAAATCGTTTGCAGATAGTCTGAGGAATTATTTGCTTGCCGAGCAATCTCTGGTAACTGACGACGCATCCACCGGTATCAAAGCAAGAATTGAGACGTATTGTGGTGATGAAGCTGATGAAGTCGCGCCGTACCTTTATAAGCTGCTCAATATTGAACTCAATGAAAAACAGCTTGAGAAAACTCGGCACCTTGATAGTCATTCTCTCCAATTGCAGATATTCTTAGCGGTGGCAACACTATTTGAGAAACTTGCCGAAGAAAAATCGATTGTGTACATCATCGACGATATTCAATGGATCGATTCTGCATCCTTGGAGCTCATAAGTTTTCTCGTCCCTCTGACAAAGAAGATAAAGATAATTTTCTATCTGAGTTACCGAATCGGTGAGCTCGCTTCTATAAAAACTTTGATCAACACAATTGAACATGAGAGCAGTGACATTACTGAGGAGATTGATCTTAAGAATTTGAACCCTGAACACAGTGTTACGTTGATTAATAACCTTATTGGTCAAGATATACCAGATTCTTTGCGAGAGTATATTATTCACAAAAGTGGTGGTAACCCGTTTTTTATCGAAGAAATTGTGCGGAGTATTATTGAATCTGGTATGCTTGTTGGTAAAGGAGATGTAACACAGGAGATCAAAATCCCCGGTTCTATCGAAGCTGCCGTGACCTCTCGGATCGATAGTCTTAATAAAGAAGCAAAGTACCTTTTGAAAATTGCGTCAATAATCGGCCGTTCATTTCCTGGGGAATTACTCGAAGAGGTCATTAAAGACAAGGAAATCTATAAACACATCGATGAACTCGAAGAAGCAGAATTCATTATAAAAATCAATAAAGATAACAGAATCTATTATGCATTTCGCCATCCACTCTTTCATGAAGCAACGTACGGTAGCCTTCTCAAGGGTGAGCGTACCATATACCATAAAGTCATTGCCGAGATAATCGAAACCAAATTTAAGGAAAAAATAGATGGATATTTTGCGACATTAGCGCAACATTACTACAATTGTGACAATTTAGAAAAGGCAAGGGAATATTCATTGCGTGCAGGTGATGAAGCAGCAGCGCTCTACGCAAATGACGAAGCACTAACTCACTATAACCGGGCTCTGTCAGTCGTTGACGACGAGGTCACTAAGGCAATAATATTTGAAAAAATAGGTGACATTGAATTATTGGTTGGCAGAATTGACGACGCTGCTCACCATTTCCATGAAGCGAGACAAATTGTTGAAGATAAACAAATAGAAGCGAGGCTCACTCTCAAAAACGCAATGGTTATGAAAGTGACTGGGAAGATTGATGAAGGCATTGGTATGATGAGACAGGCACTGGCACGTATTGAAGGTACTGTGACACCAGTCCTCATCGATGTCAAATACAATCTGGCAAATGTCCTTTTAGAAGCAAAGGCAGAAACAAAACAAGCAGCAACATTGGTTGATGAAGGTATTGAACACGCAAAGAGGCTTAGGGATGCAAAATTGGAGGCGGATGGCTTAAGGTTAAAAGGACAAATTTTGTGGCGCATGGGAAAGGGTGAACAAGCAGTTACCAAAATTCTGCATGAATGCCAACGTTTGTATGAAAGATTCAAAGAACAAAATTCCTTGGCTCAACTCTTTATCTTTATGGGTATTATTGCTCGTTCAGAGGGGCGTTTAAACATAGCAATCGATTACATGAAAAAGGCAATCAGTCTTGCGAAGAAGATTGGCCACAAGAGACAACTCTCGATTGCGTATAATAATCTGGGAGTCTATTATGATTTAATTGGTGATTTGAAGAGTTCGCTCAACTACCATGAAGAGAATTTAGCAATCCGTCAGCAACTCGGTGATAAAAAGGGAGAAGCAATAGTATACTATAATATCGGTACTTTAAAAAAACAAACTGACCAACGGAATGTTGGCTTGGATTATTTTAATAAGGCAAAGGAAATTTTTGAGGACATAAATGATGTACGCGGTACGATTATTTCATATCTGACAATTGCCGAGGAACTATTTCACCTTAATGAAAAGAAGGAAGCTGTCGAGTACTATGAGAAGGCGTGGCGTATTGCCCAAGAAAAACAGGATAAAATTTTGTTGAGCGAAGTCTATTATCAATATGGTGTTTACTTCTTGAATATAAAGGATACTAATAAAGCTTTGGAATTTTTCGAATATGCAAGGGCGCCGATACTCGAGGAGGGCGATAAGACAAGGGTATCACGTTTCTATTCGAGCCTCGCAAAGGTATACATCGAAAAGAAAGATCCTCAAGCCATGCAATATGCCCAGGATGGCCTCAACTTTGCAACTGAGGCAAGAGTGAAACAAGATGAGATTGATTGTTTGAAAACACTAGGAAGAGCCCAGGCGCTCGTTACAGGTCAGGTTGATGAAGGTATAAAAAATATTAAGCGGGCAATTGCAATGGCAAAAGAGAAAAACTATGTTATTCAACGAGCACGGGGATTTTTTGCTCTTGGTGAGGTGTTTATCAAAGACAATAAACCACAGCAGGCATTGAAGCATCTCGAACGAGCAAAGAAGATATTTAGTGAATTCAACGCAAAATTTCATGTAGAGGAAACCGAGCAATTAATACAAAAAATCTCATCGTAGATTCCTAAGTTTTTTAGAAATCTCATTGTATTTTCTTGACAATAAGAAGAAATCTGCTATAATACAGCTATGATTTTTGCAGAAGTGACAAAACACTTAAATTTTCCTGAAATTGAACATCTCATCTTGAAGTTCTGGGATGATTGTAATATTTTTGACAAATATAAAGAAAAGAATAAGGGTAAAAAGAAATGGTCATTTCAGGACGGACCAATCACTGCTAATGGCCCAATGGGTGTGCACCATGCTTGGGGGCGTGCTTACAAAGATATTTTTCAACGCTATAAAACAATGAAAGGTTTCTCTCAACGTTATCAGAATGGATTTGATTGTCAGGGTCTATGGGTGGAGGTTGGAATAGAGCGGGAACTTGGGTTCAAATCCAAGAGGGATATTGAGAAGTATGGCATCGACAAATTTGTAGAAAGGTGTAAGGAAAGTGTACATAAATATTCTATGCTTCAAACTGAGCAGTCGATTAGACTTGGCATGTGGATGGACTGGGGTGACTGGAAGACTTCTATGGATGATAACGAGTGGTTACAGAAGAGTCATTCATACTACACCATGAGCGAAGTGAATAACTATACAATCTGGCATTTCTTGAAAAAATGTCATGAGCGTGGGTTTCTCTATGAGGGTGTTGACGTAATGCCCTGGTGCGCGCGTTGTGGTACCGCAATCAGTGATATGGAAATTGCTACTGAAGGCTATCAGGAGCTAACCCATAAGGCAGTGATCATCCGGTTTCCGATCATCGGCAAGAAAGACGAATATCTTTTAGTCTGGACAACCACACCGTGGACACTTACCTCTAATACTGGCGTTGCAGTTCATCCTGATTTAACCTATGTGAAAGTAAAGAACAATGGTGCAACATATTACCTCAGTAAAAACCTCCTCCATGTTTTGAAGGGGAGATATGAAGTATTACAGGAACTTGCCGGCAGAAAACTTTTGGGGTCCACCTATGAAGGCCCCTTTGATTACTTGCCTGCTCAGAAAGGTATTGTCCATAAAGTGATTCCATGGGAAGAAGTGAGCGAGAGTGAAGGGACTGGATTGGTGCACATCGCTCCAGGTTGTGGTAAAGAAGACTTTGCCCTAGGTAAGGAATTCGATCTGAAAACTGTTGCGCCATTGGATGAACTGGGTATTTATGTTGATGGATTTGACTGGCTCACAGGTAGAGATGTGAAGGATGTTGCCGAACCCATAATTGAAGATTTAAAGAAACGTAACATACTTTATAATGTTGAAGATTATAGACACCGCTATCCAGTTTGCTGGCGCTGTGATAGTGAATTGATTTTTCGGTTGGTTGATGAGTGGTTTATCAATATGGATAATCTGCGTCATAAAATCATGGATGTTGCAAAACGGGTAGAACGATGGATACCTTCATTCGGATTGGACCGTGAATTGGATTGGTTGCGTAATATGGCAGATTGGTGTATTTCAAGAAAACGATACTGGGGTTTGGCATTGCCGATCTGGAAGTGTCAGTGTGGGTATTTTATGGTCATCGGCTCCAAAGATGAACTGAGAGCGAAAGCCATGGAAGGTTGGAATGAGTTTGATGGTCATTCACCTCATCGACCGTGGGTTGATAAGATAAAGATACAATGTGAAAAGTGTGGCGCACCTGTTTCGCGCATTCCTGATGTAGGAAGTCCGTGGCTTGATGCAGGCATTGTTCCGTATTCAACAATACGACCACCTGATGATATGCACACAATACATAATGGCTACCCATATAATAAGACTTATTGGAAAGAGTGGTTCCCAGCTGATTTTATTACAGAATCTTTTCCTGGTCAATTCAGAAATTGGTTTTACGCAATCCTCACCATGAGTACGGTTTTAGAAGAGCGGGCACCCTTCAAAGAAATCCTAGGCTATGCGACAATGCGTGATGAGCATGGCGAAGAGATGCACAAGAGTAAAGGTAATGCCATTGAATTTGATGAGGCCGCTGAGAAAGTTGGTGCTGATGTGATGCGCTGGATGTTTGCCAAACACAATCCAGTTCAGAACCTCAATTTTGGATATGGTCCAGCGAAAGAAATAAAGAAAATCTTACTTACACTGTGGAATGTCCATTCATTTTTTGTTACCTATGCCAACATTGATGATTTTAATCCACGAGGAAAGACAATAAACGAAAAGAACCTCACCACGTTGGATCGATGGATACTCTCACGTCTCAATACGTTCATTGTAAGCGGTGATACATTTTACGAAAAATACGAACTTATGTCAGTTGTCAAAGAGGCTGAGAAATTTTTTGATGACCTCTCAAACTGGTATGTCCGTAGGAGTCGTCGCAGATTTTGGAAGTCAGAGAATGATGCAGACAAAGAGACAGCTTATTTAGTACTCTACAAATGCTTGTTGCAATTGATTAAAATTATATCACCGATCATGCCTTTTCTTACCGAACACATGTACCAGAATCTTATTAGACGCATTGATAGTGGTGCTCCTGAAAGTATCCACCTCGTTGATTTCTCTACCGCAGATAAAAATCTGATTGATGCGAGCCTGGAGGATGATGTTACATTCACCCGAACCATTGTTTCTCTGGGTCGAGCAGCACGCAATAAAGCGAATATTAAAATCCGTCAACCGCTCGGCGAAATGATTGTTACACTTGATGATCGACAATTATCTACTGATGATCAAGCGATTATTAAACAAGAATTAAACATCAGAACACTTACCTGTGTTGAGGCACAAGAGTTGGATAAGTTACTACAGTATAGTGTCGCGCCAAATTTTACCACGCTTGGACCAAAATTTGGGAAATCTGTCAAAAAAATTGCAACGGTCATTACATCACTCAATGAGAAAGAAATTATAACTTTAGACAGCACCGGCGTGCTACGAAAAAAATGTAATGGTGAGGATATTGAGATACATACGGAAGATGTTGAAATTAAGAGGAGCGAACAACAGGGATGGTCAGTAGTAGTAGAAGAGAAAATAGGCGTTGGTATTAGTACAGCAATAACAAAAGAATTAGAGAACGAGGGTCTGGCACGTGAGCTCATCCATAAGATTCAACTGTTGCGTAAACAGGCAGATTTTAACTTGGTCGATCGTATACGGATTTTTTATCAGACAAGTTCTAAACTCAAAGAAGCAATTCAGGACAACCTTGAATATTTAAAGACTGAAACACTGGCAGTGGAGGTGTCAGAAGGTGCGGTTCAGGGAGATATTGAAGAGGTCCTAAATATTAATGGTATAGAAACCAAAATTGCCTTGCAAAGGGTTAAAAAGTAATCACTGCTACTTTAGTATTGTATATATTATCTCAATAGTGTTAGTTTCTTGACCTGACTATAATCTGGAATTTCTAATGTATAGAAATAGATCCCTGCTGGTACGTTTTTACCATTCATGTCAATTCCATCCCAGATGACGTGGTCTGACAGTCGTATCGTCTTATCGTCCCATTGTCTTATCAATCGTCCTGTAGCATCATACATTTTGAGTTCCACGCTTGGCACTCTACGCTGTACGTGATACGCGATTTCCGTATTTTTAGTGAATGGATTAGGAATGTTTTGCAGTAGCTCGATATTTTGATACTCTACCAATGCAACATCATTTTCAGTAATGCCAATTAAACTTGTGTCGACAGTAAACCATGACCACTCCATAGCACTTGCGCCATACGGTGGATCTTCGTAACCGATAACAGCCCAATAGTATAGTTTACCGTGTTCTAATTGCGTCGTATCTCCAACCAGAGAAAGTGTGGTGTCATCTCCGCTATCTGTTGCGTGCCGCCACACAATATGTGCTCCTAATCTGTTCGGCATTGGCATGGTGTCCCAAACAATAACCTCGCAATCAGCACTATTAGAATTCCATACGAAATCAGGTTGGAATGTCGTAATGGTGTCATCTTGGGCTGGTTCGATGAGTATCGGAATAGGAGAGTACACCTTCAAGCGCAGGTCGTGCCCAGACTGCCTCCATGCCAGCTGGCCAAGGTGTATACACGACACCTGCATAGAACAGCCAGAAGTCAACGACACTGAGCCAGATGAACATCTCTGTCGAATCTCTGACTTGATATCGACCCCAGATGCTATCTCCGGATGCTCCATCCCAATGTAATCCATTATCTTCCATGCGATTGCCCCAGCCCATGATGAGTGGTGCCTTCGAATAGGTTGAATCAATATACTCATTCCCCCAGTTATGGTATATGAATACCTGACAGTAGCAG
The DNA here is from genome assembly GCA_001303225.1 of candidate division TA06 bacterium DG_78. Classification (GTDB taxonomy): domain Bacteria; phylum Hydrothermota; class Tepidihabitantia; order SM23-42; family SM23-42; genus DG-78. The sequence continues at coordinate 13,960 of LJNI01000005.1, forward strand.
AGATAGTCTTCATTTCCCGGCCAGGCAGACTGCAGCGACGGTGAGAGTTTGATCGTATGGAAAGCGAGCAAATTTGGAGGATTATCAAGCGATGGATAGTAGTCTAACAATAAGTCAATACCAGCGATTGTATCACCCTGCACAATCACACTATCGTCTCTAAAATGAGATGGATCATTAGGTCCAGTATACACGCCATTACTATCAGCATCCATATACCTTGCTATCCAATAGACGCCATCTGCTACACTACCAAGTCTGTATGGTCCAGTATCATTCGGCATTACCCAATATACTGGACTTCCTTGAAAATCTGGATTATCATACGCCTCGACATGAATATCACCGTGTTTTGGTCCCCGATAGTAAACAGTACTAGTAATCACACCAACAGCAAATATGTAGTGAACTAAGATGAGATTTATGATTGTAATCCAAGACAGTGGGACTACTTTTTTCTTTTTCACACTACCCACCTTGTAAAAAATATAGAGCACCTGTAGCATCTTGAATAAAAGATATAGTATCTGCTCGCCCACGTAGCAAAATATGTGCCAAGATTACCATTTAAATATCTCGAAATATAACGAGTTTGATCTGGAAAAGTGTTTCACCATGAGGCATTGTTTCATCTCGATACACTTAAGTCTTGATTGGAGAGAATAAATATCGGTACCTATGCATTATCCATTTTTCTTGAGCATTTTGTCCGCCTTTACTTTCCATCCCTTTGCACCCAACGTAGTAAAAACTTTTACTGCTTTTTTCATCTGCTTCTTGTACGCTGTTTTGTCACCTTTTTGTAATTCAGATATTCCCATGTAGTAGTACACAATTCCCGTGCTCAGACGATCTCCCATGTCATCATATATTGCTAACGCTTTCTTTGCATGCTTGTCTGCCTTTGTGAAATCTTCGATTTCGACAAAGTAGCGAGCCATGAAAAGATTACTATCGCCTTCGAATTTTTTGGGCCTCAATGTTTCAGGAATCTCATTCAATTTTTGTATCGTTTCTTCAAACTTCTCAATTTCTTTCTGTCCTAAATAGAAATCACAGAGAAATGCGAGCGCATCTCGTAGCATTCGCTGTGACTTTAGACTCTTTGCCTGGTTATATACCTTGTCAATATATTCTTTTGCCTCCGTGTATTTTCCCATCGATAAATAGAGGTAGGCGAGAGACGCGAGATTGATGAACGTCAACTCATTAGACTTTGTCCTTTCGGCTATTTTATGCGAGTCATCAAAATAGCGTAATGACCTATCGTAATTTCCCAAGTGCATATGGATAGTACCGATATTTTTCAATGCCAATGCTTCACAATATCTGTTCTCAGTATCGTTTGCGATTTTTAATGCATCTTCAGAAAATTTCAACCCCTCACTATAATTTCCCCAATCGCCGTTGATGATCCCAATATTGTTGAGCACCAATGCTTCGCCATACTTGTTTCCAATTTCCCTGAATATGTTTAATGCGTCTTCATAAATTTTTAGCGCTTCTTTGTAATTCCCGAAACTCATGTAAATAAGGCCGATGTTATTGAGCGCTGCTCCTTCACGATATTTATCACCGCGTTCAGCCTTTGTTTTCAGTGAGTCTTCAAAATGTCGTAGTGCTTTATTATGGTCGCCCAGGTTCATATAGATAAGACCTTGATTATTGAGCACCCGGGCTTCAAAATTTTTATCTCCAATTTCCCTGAATATTAAGAGCGATTCTTCATAGTTCTTGAGTGCATTGTTGTATTCACCGAAGAATCCTTGAGTGTTACCGATTGCGTTCAAGACCAAAGCAATTCCTTTTTTATCACTGAGTTCTTCATAGAGTTTTATACACTCATTTGCCTCCTCAGTTGCTTTAGAGTATTGAGAGATATTAACATAGAGAGATGCTTTTCGAAATCTGATATCCACTTCCCGTTTCTTATCGGCGATTGCTTGTGCTAACTTGAGACCCTCTTCAAAATTCTTCATTGCTCCCTCATTATCACCGATAAAACTCAAGACATCAGCGCGTTTTAACAAACAGTCGATGCGCGTTCGTTTATGTTCTATGTCGTGCTGGTTTCGCAAAAGCTCTTCAGCCCAGGTGTAGTAGCGAATTGCACTCTGATTTGCATACTGCTCGCGTGCCCGATCACCAGATTCTAAACAGTACACAACACCCTTTGTTCTATCCATCCCTCGGTAGAAGTGAAATGCCAATTCCTCAGTAACTTCGTGCTCGCGGCCTTGGTATTGTTCCTCAATCTTCTCCCCAATTCTCTTATGGAGCATTCTTCCTTTCATGTCTGATACATATCGCTTATAGATGGCACCGCGAGAAATTTCCTCCTGAAACTCGATACGGTCTTCTCGTTCCTTGATGAATCCCAATCGTTTAATTGTTTCAATCACACCAATTATATGACCTTCGTTGTAACCAGTAATATCTTTGATGATATCAATATCAAATCTGCCGATGACACTGGCAATCTCTAATATCTCTCGGCCTTCTTTACTCAACCCCTGATATTTACGTTCTGCAATATCGTCAATACTCTTCGGAATGATTTTAGCACCTGGTCCCTCAAAATGCCACGTATCACCCTCCACATGGAGATAACCAGCTTCATTCAGTCCCTTGATGATTTCTTCTACATAGAATGGATTACCACCACTGCCTTGTTCGATATATGTCACCAATTCGTTGTCTGGTTTCTCTCCAATAATGATATTAACCATCTGTTGAATCCCGCTGCGCTCGAGGGGTTCTAATCCGACCTTCTTCACTGCAGTCTCACGACTGATATAAGAAGTGAAATCTTCCAAGACATCGGTTTTTTCTTCCTGACGATAAATAAATATGAACGTAATAGGACTATTACGTAATGACCGTAATAAATACTTAATAACTTCGGTCGTTTCCCTGTCTGACCACTGCATATTGTCGATTATAATGATTTTTTTTGTTTCGCCGAGTTCGATGATTCTGCGGATACTCTCGTATAAGCGATATTTATCTAACACCAAACCAATCTCATCGATTCGCTCCTTCACCTCTTCCATAATCTCGGGAATCAGCTTGCCAATTTCTATTTTGTACGCAAAGGGGATGTCATTAATTATTTTTTTGCCCTGTCGATTTATTTTATATTTAATTATTTCACGTATTGGGTAGTATGATATACCCTCAAAAAATGCAAGACAGTCGCTCCATAAAATTTCTCTGCCAGTAATCGTATTTAATACTTCTTTCACTAATCTCGTTTTTCCAATACCAATATTCCCTTCGATCAGTGCTGCCCGTACGTATCCATTTCCTTCAGTTAAGAACCCTTTGAGTATCTCTTTCTCTTCTCGCCTTCCAACATACACCCTTGTCGGTAATTCGATCCGTTTCTTGTGGATCGTGCCTATTCTTCCCCTGCCACTCCGCTTTGCGTCGTAGAGTGATTCATCCGCAATCTTTAGTAACTCGTCGAACTCTCCGCCATCTGCCGGATATGAAGCAATCCCTGCACTGATACTAATGTTGAGACCTCCAAAATTTCGCTTTTTACAACGATCAAGAATACGGGCATAAATCTGCTGGGTATCCTTGCTCTCGGTGTTCGACATGACACAAACAAATTCATCACCACCATAGCGTACAACCGTGTCAGTAGCCCGTAATGTGCCCGTTAAAAATTGTGAAAATTCTTTAATAACCTCGTCACCCTTGAGATGTCCGTGGGTGTCATTGATTTCTTTGAAGTGGTCAATATCAACAATGACGACAGAAAAGGGTATACTCCGTTCTTGGAGTTCTTCTATTTCCTTTTTTGTTTTCTTTAAGTAACGTCGATTATATATACCAGTTAAATCATCAAGGTATGCTAAAGACCTTTTTTTGGTTGCTCGACGCTTTTTCGTACCTTCTTTCATGTCGATACTTAATTATAATAAAAAGTCTTAAAATGTCAACATGTAAACAAACATCCTTAGACGCATTGTTTCTTCTAACAGAGGTTTCTCTTGTTATGAAGAACTACCATAATAATACCTTGACACATAAAAAGAATTTGCTATAATTAAGTATAGGAGGATTTATGAGAAAATACGCACTGTTGTTCTCGCTACTCTTTCTCATTCCGTTTCTTGCTCGTGGTGCCAATGTTTATATTTGGAACTACGATCCACTCGACACCTTTTTTGATTCTGAAGCTGGTATGACGGTCAACTGTGCTTACGGATTAGAGCAAGCGCTTTCAGCTAATGGTCACACCTTTACGACAGGGACGTCCCTGCCCACAACACTCAATGGCTATGCTGCTGTTTTTGTTACGCTTGGCTGGTATCGCTGTTGAGGGGATGTTTCTATTATTGCTTCGCTGGATCAGACGAAGCTTATAAACTTCTTAAATAGCGGTAAAGCAGTCTATATCGAAGGGTGTGATTTTGGTTATGACAACTGGTCAAGTTCACTGTATCAGATGTTCGGATGCACGTGGGCTGGTGACGGCGCACTACTCGGTAACGTACAAAATGTAACTGGCCAAGGTGGCTCACTCGGTGAAGGACTCAGTTATGATTATCTCTATAATCAAGGACCAGATTCTTATGTTGACTATATAAATGCAAACGGTGGGACGATACTCTTCAAATCACAGGACGCTCTTAATCGGGCGATTTCGTGTGATGGACCGAGTAATAACTATCGTGCCATCCATTCGACCTTTATCTTTGGTGCACTTCGTGATGGGAGTAAGAACAAAGATGAGTTGATGGCGACCTATATGGATTACGTGCTGAGTGCTCCTGGTGTGGCAGAAACAACACAGGATTACGTGAGAGACGTGATGCTTGGACCGAGCCCTTTCACACATACTACTAACCTGAGATTTACCTTGACTCAATCTTCCCACGTTACAATACGCATATATAACTCAGTTGGTCAGTTTGTCCGCGAGCTCATTGATGCTCGTTTGAATCAAGGTTCTCACCAATTCCTGTGGAATGGTGATGATGATGTAGGCCAAAACCTAAGCAGTGGTACGTATATCGTACGGCTCGAAATTAATGAGACGGTAATTAATCAGACAATTGTGCTCATGAAATAACTCAGTAGTATTTTCAACCGAGGTACAATATCCGACGCACCAGCGTCGGATATTGTTTTTGTGTTGACTTCTCGGCAAAGATAATTAAACTTCATTGTGTTCAATCTCTTAAAAAAGAGAGGGGTCCTTTTTTTGGGACTTTCTAATGCGGTCTCGCAACTGGGTGACAGACTCACCTACATGGTAATCATTACGTTAATTGGTATCGTATCTCCAGGCAATATTTTTGCGTTTAGTCAATTCGCTATCACCTTTACTCTACCGATCATTATTCTTTCTCCATTTGCAGGTGTCCTGCTTGACCACAGCAATAAACAAATCATTATGTTTCGCTGCCACCTCCTACAGTCAATCCTCATTTTTTTGACACCAACGTTTATTGTGCTCACTAAGAGTACAGCTCCGATATGGGTATTGGTTGTACTCTTTTACTCTCTCGAGGTGTTTAACAATACAGCAAAGAATAGTGTCATACCAGACTTAGTTGAATACGGTAATTTAGTGCCAGCGAATTCGATTATTATTACCCTGGCTAGGATTGCTACATTTATCGGAATGGTTGGTGGTGGCGTTCTCATTGCTCGAGTTGGTTGGCGATTCGGTTTTTATATTGATGCCACGACTCACCTTATTGCTGGTTCACTCGCGCTCGGCATGGGAGCTCGAATACTCTTTGACCCAGTAAAAAAACTGGAGTTCTCGATAACCAAACAGCTAGGAAAATCCCTCAATCTTTTTCTCAATGATTTAAAAGAATTGGGAATCTTGTTGTCAAAAGACCGCATGGTTATATTTGTGATGATTTCTGTGTTTGTTCTTCCATTTGTCGCGGCAATTGCGCACACTGTTTTGATTTATCTTATTCAGCAGGAATTTGGTCTTGGCACAGCTGGTGTCGGCTGGCTCGGCGGTGTTATAGGTGGAGGTATGCTCGTAGGCGGTGTTTTGATGGGCTTTTTTGGGAAAAAAATAAGCCGTGCGAAAATAATCATTGGTAGTATCATCATTCTAGCAGCTCTCTTTTTGATTGGACCTGTCTTTGTGACGCCAATTTTTCTCTATACCATAGCTTTTGTTTCAGGGATAATGTTTTCTTTTATCGGTATTGCCCAGGATACAATCCTTCAAGAAGATGTTATGAGGGAAATAAGGGGGCGGATATTTGCAACAAAGGAATTTTTCATAAATGTAGCTTTTTTAACCAGTGCTATTGTGGTTGGCATAATATCAGGTGTTCTTGCGACCTATACGATTATCCGCTTTATCGGAATCATTCTTCTTGTCATATTAGTCTTCGCTATATTTATCTATCGGTCTATACCATATGAAATACGATCTAAATTGTAGATAGATTATGCTTGACTTAAGAAGAGAGAATTATATACTTGTAAAACATTATTTCGTATGCAACCACTGATAACAGTTGGAATAATCATTTTAATTGGGTTTATCTTTGGTGAAATCGCCAACAAAATCAGATTACCTAAAGTCACCGGTTATATTTGTGCTGGGATTCTTTTGAATCCTGGTCTATTTAACATTATTCCTCAAGATTTTGTAATCCATACGGATCTCGTTACGAATATAGCGCTCTCATTTATTACTTTTTCTGTAGGTGGCACATTATTCTATTCTCACATTAAACGAATGGGTAAAGGAATAAGCTACATAACAATATGTGAAGCAGAGTGCGCGTTCTTAATAGTAATTTTGGGATTTCTGTTATTATCACCGGTCTTCATCCATTTCCCTGGCGCTTCGTGGCTCACTACATTCATTCCGATAAGCATACTGGTTGGTTCTCTTGCGTCACCCACTGATCCTACTGCCACGTTGGCAGTCGTTCATGAATATAAAGCAAAGGGAGATGTTACTTCAACAATAATGGGTGTTGCTGCATTTGATGATGCATTAGGTATAATAAATTATAGTTTCGCATTCACTATAGCAGGCGTCTTGATACTTCACAAAAATTTTAGTGTACATTCTTCATTATTACAACCCTTTATTATCATCTTTGGATCAATATTTGTAGGTTGTATGTTTGGTGTTGTGTTAAATTGGGTAACAATGATTACTAAAAAAGAAACTGAGGGGACCTTGATTGTAGTGATATTTGGATTTCTATCACTCTGTTTTGGCGTTGCGAAAGTGCTTGGAGTTGATGCATTATTGACCACCATGGTGATGGGTATAGTGGTGGTTAATTTTAATCCCTTACGCGCGAAAATATTTAAAGTTTTGGAACGATACACAGAGGAATTAATATTTATTTTATTTTTTACACTGAGTGGTATGCATCTAAAATTTTCTGTCTTGGCGAATTTTTATATACTTGTTTTCTTCTTTGTTGTACTAAGAACCATCGGAAAATTTTTAGGAGTAATTATCGGCTCTCATATTTCGAAAACATCAAGAAAAATAAGAAAATATACAACAGGTGGTTTGATTCCACAGGGTGGTATTGTGGTTGGTCTCGCCTTGCTCATTAAACAGAACCCTGCCTTTGATACTATTGCAGATATTATTATAGGTATCATCATCGGCGCAACAATTATCCATGAGCTCATAGGACCTATTTCTGCAAGATTATCCCTTAAAAAAGCAGGTGATATAAAGTGAGGGAACAAATTATCTCAGATTAATTATCCTTATAGAATTTATTTCACCGACCCCTCTGCGAGAATTATAGTATCGTTCTTCTTTATTAAACCTATCCCTTTAGAGTTTTTCAGTAATGTTTCGGCTAAAATTTAATAGCCTATTGACAATCATAGTTTTCCGGGTATGTTCAATTATGAAAAGGGTGCTTCATGAAACACGTTAAAGATGTGATGTTCAGACAAGTAATAACAGTGCATAGACATACGACTTTGAGACAATTACTTAGCAAATTTGCAGAATTCCATACGTTCCCTATAGTTCCAGTGGTTGAAAGAGATAACATTTTGGTGGGTATCATTACTCTTAAAAATTTATTAGATCTGTTGAAACCAGCAGAACCTGAAATACTTAAAACGATACCATTCTTAGATGAAAAACCCATTGAGATATCAAGTGTAGAACTTTCACCAGAAATGGGTCATCTCGTTGTCGTAGATGATATTATGGAAAATAAGTTTTTTGCAATTCAAGAGGATATGTCTATTGAAGAAGCACTGAGGTTGATGAGACTGCATAATAAAGAGCAACTTCCGGTCATAAATAAAGATAAAAAATTCACTGGTGTTATTGGTATATTCGATATTGTAACCCACCTTTTCAGTGGGAAAGGAATTTTTTAAGAAATGTTCAACACCATTCTTAGTCTCGGTACTGTATTGATCATCGGACTATTCGGTGCTAGAATTTTTAGCAAGATTAGTCTTCCTTCGGTGACTGCTTATATAGTATTCGGAATTATTCTAGGCCCCTATGTACTAAATTTTGTTTCTCCAGATATGCTCCGATCATCAGCACTGATTTCAACTATTGCATTAAGCTTGGTTGCATTTAGTCTTGGCCAAAATTTCACGATTTCGAAATTGCATAATATTGGAAAATCCATATTTGCGATATCGATTGGTGAAGTCTTAGGTTCTTTTATTTTGGTTTCGCTCGCAGTATTTTTAATCGCAAGACAGTCATTATCAATAGCTCTTATTCTCGGCGCAATTGCACCAGCAACAGCACCTGCAGCCGTCGTGATGGTTACACGAGAATATAGAGCAAGAGGGCGATTCACAGATACGCTCTTAGGTGTGGTGGCGATCGATGATGCCTGGAGCATTATGCTTTTTGCATTCTGCATCGCTATTGCAAAGAGTCTCACTGGAGCACATACCGGAATATTTGCTACTATCTTTTCTGATATAATCCATGGATTTTGGGAAGTTTTGGGTGGTTTAGCACTCGGGGTCATAATAGGTTTCATATTTTCATATTTTCTAAAGTACATTAATACATTACCACATCTTTTAATATATATTTTAGGGCTAATATTTATCAATACAGGGGCATCTATTTTACTCAATGTTTCTTTACTTTTGGCAAATATGGCACTGGGTGCTACTGTGGCAAATAAAGTGAAGATGAGTGAGAATATTTTCGATGTTCTCAGGGGATTCGATCCCCCAATATATTTACTCTTTTTTATACTTGCCGGTGCGAATCTTGAAATCCCGAGTATATACTCACTTAGTATTCTTGGGATACTATATGTCTTAACAAGACTCCCGGGCGAAATGCTGGGTGCATTTATTGGCGCGCATATTGCAAAGGCGGATAAGAACATCAAGAAATATTTGGGACTGGGGCTTGCACCGCAAGCAGGTGTCGCAATAGGACTTGCATTATTAACTAAGAGCTACTTCCCTGGTGCTATTGGAGACAAGATTCTTTCAACAATTATTGTTACTACAATTATCTATGAACTCATTGGGCCATTTCTCGTAAGGATAGCACTCAAAAAAGCCGGGGAAATTGATAAATTACCACACGACTACAGGAAGGTTCAGTAACCCTCTTCAGAAGACATATATAGATAATTAATCTGCATATCTTGACATATGCGAGGGGTTAGATATACTCTGCTATACTCGTCCACAGTTTATAGTTCGGGATACGGAATGTTCAATAAGGTTGCCCTGACTTTTTTTCGATACGATTTTTTTTCGTATCTAGGGATCGAATGAAAAAATCAACATCCCATCGCGTTGTCGGGAAAAGCCAGGACGCTGAATTTTTAGCCTAAATTCGAAATTTAGTAAAAATTCGCGGGGCGTGGCGCAGTGGATTAGCGCGCCAGCTTGGGGTGCTGGAGGTCGTCGGTTCAAATCCGATCGCCCCGATTTACCCCCACACCTATTTATTGGTATAAGGAAATCCGAAATTCTCACTGGTACAATAAACTGAAGTTAAGAACTTATGAAGATATGAGGTTGTGATATCTTAACTGTATACTTCTAAACCTCTCAACTTCGTAGGTTCCATTTTCCGTAGGATGTAATCAGATCTCGCCTGCTTTTTGCAAACCGTATTTAGCACACAATGGTCCAATCAATTCATAAATAACAGTAGTTGCAGTAATGGTGGTGAATATAAATTCACCATATTTTGGATATAATTCCTTTGCAATGAGCGCGACCCCCAGGGCTACTCCAGCTTGAGGAACAAGTCCCCATGCTAAATACTGACCGATATTTTTTTCGGCATGGCTTAATGCAGCACCCAATTTGACACCAATGAATTTTCCGATAACTCTGAAAATAATATAGAGGATACCCACTAACCCAATACGCGGTATCATGCTGATTTCAAGATTCGCTCCGACGAGCACAAAGAAACTCAAGAAAAGCACTGGGTCGACTCTGCCGAGCGTATCGAAAAAAATGGTTCTCTCTTTTGATATATTAGCGATTATTAATCCTAATGCCATATTTGTTAATAAGGGCGATACGTGAAATGTGATAGATAAACCAACTGATAAGAGGATAAAACCTGCAGTTACCGTTAATAACTCATCTTTCGTCGTGACAAATCGTGCGATGAAATGGAGAGCCAAACCTACCAAGCCACCGAGAACTACAGCCGCGATAATTTCTAAAAAAGCTTCCAGAATAACACCTGCTGTAAAAAAACCGACAGAGATGGCACTTGCAATGGTAATAGCAAATGCAGAGAAAATAAGACACCATGCATCGTCGAGCGCAACAACTCTCAAGAGCATATTGGTCACAGGACCACGTGCCCGAAATTCTCTGATAATCATTACTGTAGCAGCTGGTGCTGTTGCCGAGGCAGCAGCACCCAAAACGAATGCTGGGTGGATCGGCAGGTGATTCAAAATCAAATAGAGTATCATTATTACTGTAACGATGGCCCACGCAAAACCTGCTTCTAACACAGAAATCCAGATGACTGGTTTCCCTGCTGCTTTGAGGTCTTTAAGTGTGAAATGTGTACCGAGCATGAAGGCGATGATGCCCAAAACAAAGTTTGAGATGAAATCAGATGCATTGATTAACTGTACTGGGATAAAATTGAGCAGCCGAGGTCCAATAAGAATGCCGATTAAGAGATAGGCAGTTACCGCAGGAAAATTTATTTTGTGCAGTATTTTCGCGCCTGCATACCCCGCCACGACAATTATTGCTAAGCCGAGAATACTATTCTGTAGCAGCAATTTCGCCTGCTTTTTGTAGACTGTATTTTGTTAAGAGTGGTCCAAATAATTCAAAAATCACAGTTGTTGCGGCAATGATAGTGAAGATAAAATTGCCGTAGTCTGGAAACGTGGATTTTGCGACAAGCCCAATACCGAGGGCGACACCAGCTTGTGGTGTTAACGCCAAGCCGAGCCAATTTTCCGCTGGTTTTGGTGCACTACTTATTTTTGCTCCAATTTTTGCACCATATACTTTACCAATTATCCGGAAGAGGACATAGAGTATACCGACGATTCCCATATTATAGAGAATACCAAAATCCAGGTGAGCACCGGATAGGATAAAGAAAACAAGATATAGTGGTGCATCAACAGAGCGCAATTCTTCAAAGAATTTATAATTTTCCCGGGCACGATTGATTACCATGAGTCCCATAGTCATTGACGACAAGAGGACAGAGAGCTTGAACGCAATGGAGAGACCAACGTTGAGTAGTATGAAGCCTAAGATAAGAATGATTAATTCATCTCTCGTTGTCACGAAGCGACTGAAGAATGACGTAATGTAACCGAGTAGTGCACCAACAATGATTGCGCCAAAAATTTCTCCTAACCCAGCAAAGATAATTACCATATCGAATACTTCAGCACGCATCGCATTACCGAAGGCAATTGCCATCGCGGCAAATATCAGACACCAGGCATCGTCGATTGCGACAACTTTAAGCAAGAGTTCAGTTACATAACCAGTAGACCGATACTCCCTGATAACCAAGACAGTTGCGGCTGGTGCGGTCGCTGATGCTGCGGCGCCGAGCACAAGAGCAGGGTAGAGAGGCAATTTGATAATTACGAAGTAGATAATGAGTGCAGCAGAAACTAATACCCACGCGCCGAGTGCTGCAATGATTGAAATCCAGATGACCTGTTTCATACCTTCTTTAATTTTATCGAAACGGAAATTTTCACCCAGACTGAACGCGATAATGCCCAATACTAAGTTTGTAAAAAAATCAGCACCAGCAAATATTTCTTCGGTCACAAGATTGAATACATGGGGACCGATGAGAATGCCGACGAGAAGGAATGCAGTTACACTTGGCAGCCGAACGTATTTTAAAAGGCGTGCGCCGACAAATCCTAATAATAGAATTAAACCAGCGCTCAGGAGGTTGTTCACTTTTCTATGATGTCGAGCTCTTTAAAGATGTATACGAGAATGTCGAGCAAAGAGAGCATGCCGACCAATTTTTTCTCCGAGACAACTGGGAGTATTTCAACATTATGGAGCCTCATGAGCCGGCGCGCCTCTTTGATCGTATCGGTTTCCTTAATAGAGATAAATTTTGTGTTGATAATATCATCAACAACAATGAGTGTCCCCATCTCTGGAGAGAGGTCGAGGTCGAGATCCTCATCAGCAACTTTTTCGACAAAGGGCATTCTTTCTACAATTTCACTGACTGATTGCGAGAATGGTCTGAAGATGTTGAGAATTCCCCTGTAGTTCACGATACCTAAGAGCACACCATCTGTATCGACGACAGGCAGCATATGTCGGTTGGTTTTCTGCATCAATTTTATTAGTTGCATAAGGGTAGTCGACGGTTTCACGGTGACAACATCTCGACGCATCACTTTGTTAACTGATAGGTTTTCTATTTCCATACGTTTATTATAAGTATATTTTATTTTTTTTCAATAGACAGATTTGCTAAAAGATAATACAGAACCTTCTCTAACAGAAAGTATTTTATTTATTAGGATCTAGTGGATTTTGCTACGACGACCTTATCTCTGCCTGATAATTTACCCTCGTACATAGACTTGTCTGCCTTACCAATAAGATCATCACGGTTTGTCGCATCTTGAGGATAACTCGCAACTCCCAGGGTTACTGTGATATTGAATCTTTTATTGGCAAATGCGTAAAACGGCTCCTTGCTTATTTCTCGTCGTATCCTTTCTGCAATTACGGTTGCTGTTTTCTTGTCTGTATTGGGTAGTACGACAATATATTCATCACCACCATAGCGCACAACAATATCGCCGTCTCGTACAACACGTTTCAACCGCGCTCCGACCATCCTCAGTGTTTCACTTCCAACGAGGTGCCCAAAGTTGTCATCGACTAGTTTAAAAAAGTCTATATCAAGAAAAATTAATGATATTATCCCTCGAGCATTTTTCCTGTCCATGAGGAAATTATCTAAGAATTGATTACAATAGCGACTATTGTACAATCCTGTAAGATCATCGTGTTGACTCGCTTCTTCCATTTTGCGGTACACATTAGCATTTTCTAGTGCAATAGTAATATGGGCAACGAGGTTTTCAAATATTTCGAGATCGGCTTGGGTAAATGGTTCACCACCGATCTTATTGACGACTTCAACGACGCCAATAATTTTATCGCGGCTTTTCATGGGTACGCAGAGAATTGATTTTGTAGTAAATTTTGTCTGCTTGTCCACGCCCGAGTAAAATCGGGGATCCTTTGTGACATCAGGAACGATGAGCGATTGCCCATACCGAGCAACCCATCCTGCGACACCTTGCCCGATCTTTAATCTCATTCCCAAGAGCTTTAATCCTGCTTCACCAGCCACTGCTTCAAAAATAAGTTCTCGTTTCTCATAATCGAGGAGTAACACTGACCACCCTTCAGCCTTGATTAAATCGGCAGTTTTTTCCATAATAATACGTAGAATTTCCTTAGGTTGCAGTGAAGAATTAATTGCCTGGACTACCTCATTGAGTGTCTGGAGTTCCTGAACTTTTTGTTTTAATGATGCTACGATTTTCAGATTTGATAGAATTTCACTTCGTTTTGTAATTGCCTTTTCAATAATTTTTTTGAAAGTATCGATCTTATACGGCCTCAAAACAATTCCTTCAACGCCTTCAAAAATAATTTTCTCGTAATCAATGTGTGAATCTTTTTCGACAATAAAAATAATGGGTACGCCAGCGCCAAATTTTTTTAATTGACTCATTATTTTAATAGCTGAACCATCGAGGACGAGGAGATCAAATTGTTTTTTCTTTAATTCTTTTTGGACATCATCAAGCGAAGTCAACGAAATCCACTTTAACCCTAAGTCATGTACATCTCGCGCCAGGGTCGCGAGTCTCATGCGGTCTGAATCATAGAGTAAGGCGTTCATGAGATATTCAGTACTTCGTATATTAATTTAATCTTCTTTTTATGTTCATTATAGAGATTGCCATATTCGTCGAGGAGTAAATCGGTACCGTGTTTGCCCACGAGCGCCTTCTTCTTATCCAATTCTTCGAGAATGTGTATTCCTTTCGGTTCGATTGTTATTTTATGGTCAGAAAATTTATAGCTGTGTTCTTTTCCCCGTACAACGTCAACAAGCTTGATATATTTTTCAAATTCTGTTTCATCTACTGGATAGTTGAAGCTTTCAATATTCAAAATTACATTGATGAGCGATGGTAAATCACAGGTAATGACTGACCGGCCAGGCTGTCGCTCCATTGAGTAGAGATGTGCATCTGATAGGATTGGTCCAACCAAATCTGGATCACCGTACGAGTTAGCAGC
>LJNI01000077.1 GCA_001303225.1 candidate division TA06 bacterium DG_78
TCTGCATTTGTCATGATGCTGATGTTTGGATGTCGAGCAACAGTCACTAGTTTAGGCGCGAGAATACACATCGAACAGTCATTTGTGGGAAATGTCTTATCCAACTGTGCCATTACACCACCGATGCTCGGCCCTTTTTCCAGAATATAGACTTTAAATCCTGAATCGGCTAAATCTAATGCAGCCTGAATACCACCGATCCCGCCGCCGACAACAAGTACTGCACCTATTTTATCTTTTGCCATTTCAATTAATCCTTTAAAAGTTTCTTAATACGCTCGAGCAATACTTTCGCCTCAACCGGTTTATCGATGAAGGCATCAACTGGTAACCAGGACTCATCGCCTGCTACCGAAGTAAAGTTCAAAGGATATTTCTGGTCAACAGCCGTCAACATCAGAATGGGAATATCTTTGGTGTCGATATCTCTCTTAAGCTCTCTACAGAGGTCAAATCCTGTGTGATCGGTTTCCATCATCACATCTAAAATTATTAAATCAGGTTTCGCTATTTTCAATGTGGCAATACATTCCTTGGCAGATAGACATGTTTTAACACGGTAACCACTTTTTTCAAGTACAATTTTTGTTGCCGTCAAAAAATCTGCATCATCATCCACTAATAAAATATTTCTTTGTTGACTCATCTTACACCTCCATTTTCTGAGTGTCCTCGCCAGACGGAATTTTTAAAATAAATCTGGCGAATTTTCTAAGGTTTTTATCTTTCATTTTATATAAATTCTCGTTTGCATAAAACTCATCATACGTTATAGGCTTGTTATCGATGAGATAACCTGACTGAGCTTTTAAAGTACCGTTATGCATTTCTACTATCAGCTTCACAACGTGTAGACCAAGGCCTGTACCACTTATGGCCAATTTACCAAATCTTGTAAACCTATTAAAAATATCGTATAACTTATCATGCGGAATCCCAACTCCTTCATTTAAAATATTAAATTCAAATTCATCATCAGTCATTTTGAGCCAACACACAATCTTTGTTTTAGCAGTTCCATATTTTACAGCATTATTAATTAGATTACTAAATGCAATTTTTATGAAATCAGGGTCACACCATATTGGGCGTTCGCCTTTTATCTCTGTTTCAATATCCATTCCTTTTTTAGAGAGTATGGGGTGGAATTCTTCGATTATCTGTGGAAAGATGTTTTTATATACATATACACTTTTTTTATTACATTGTAATTTTTCTGTCTCATACTTACATGAAATTATATAATTCCTTATCATATCATGTAGAAATTTAAGGCTGCACAAAGAACTGAGCAACATCTTATCTCGTCTCTCTATACTGATTGATGCTGATAGATTCTCATCAACGAGTGCACTAATATTCATCACAATTGGACCAAGTGTTTTTCGACATTCGTGGGCAAAGAAGCTCCTTATCCAATTGAGATGTCTATTGAGATTATATGTTTCAGTATTATCTCTTATGATTTCAACAACATGCGCGACCTTACCGTCCTTTTCTTTCATCGGAAGGGCAATCACATCGCAATAATGCTCATTCCCTTCGCTGTCATAATTAATATGCATAAACTTGACTGGTCGTTTTGTCCTAAAGGCTTGACGTACCGGACAAGATGATTCATCGCAGGGAACAACAGAACGATGACTGACCCGATAGCAGTATTCGCCAATAATCTGATCCCTGGGAACATCGAGTGCTTGTAGGTATGCACTATTGCAACTAACAATTTTTAATCTTCTGTCTACAACTGCAACACCTTCATCCATTGTTTCGAGAATGAGGGTTCCGTAATTTCTCTGATTTCCTGCTGCAGTAACCCTCAGCCACTCTAAAAGTTGGTTTCTGATTAAGTACCACTTATTACCAATTCTACTCGCAGGTAACTCTCCATTCCTCACAAGTTTGCTCACCGTTGGTTTACTCAATTTTAAAATTTTACTCGCATCAGCGAGATCTAAAATCTCATCGTCAAAAGCTTTTTGTATTTCCTCTTTTTGGATAAATAGCGCCTCTCCACTGCTCACAAACTTTTTGCTTAATGCATTCTTCAGGGCAAGCTTGATCTCTTTGATGTCGAGAGGTTTAATTGCATAGAAGAAGATGCCTTGTTCCCTTACCCTCGTAGCTGTCTCTATTGAATCATCAGCTGAAGTTACTATTATGGGAAGAAATCGATTCATTTTTTTAATTGTGGGAATTAATTCATATCCTCTATTGTCCCAAGCCTCAACTGCAAGAATTAAAACATCGATTTGTTCATTTTTTATTTTCTCGAGCATTTTGTTTATCTGCTCAATAGCCTCAACCTTATACCCCTCTTTGCCCAAAAGCCTCATGAGCTGATGAACTGCTTCCTTATCACTGTCCATCACCACAATGCGGGCATGAATACGTTGGGATTTTCTAATTTTAGTTACCATAACCAAATTATTTAATAAGCAAAATCTGTTCCTGGTTACGAATAATAGCAAAAACGAATATCGAAAATCTCTAAAAGTCTTGATTTTAAGATGCTTTTATATGTTTTTGGATATAAGCATTTAAAGATATCTTTATGAATTTTACTGCATGTGAATATTTTTTATATGCACCCATTATCCTAGAACAACCGATATTTCTTACAGTATTTTTATCAAATGTGCATATAAATTATATGCATGAATAATTATTTTTCTCTTAATCTGCTGGATTAGTAAAATATCCTAACTTATTTCGAAAAATCGGGAATTAATAAAAAAACTCGGTGTTGTAGATCCGTAAATTATGGTTTAATATTGTATTTATTCATCAATTTTTGAAAATTTTGACGCTTCATACCGACTATGCGGGCTGCTTTACTGATATTCCAGTCACTTCTTTTCAATGCATTTATTACAAATGCCTTTTCTACATTCTCTACAGCCTGTGATCTTATCTGCTGTTTCAATTTTTTGAGTTCTATATTTGTCAGTGCTGTGGGTATGTTAAAACAAACCCTCTTACCTTGAATGTGTGCTGGAATATGTTCTGCCTCAATAATTTCACTATCAGTCATTATCACTAATCTCTCCATAATATTTTCTAACTCTCGAACATTACCAGGCCAGTCAAAATCCATTAAAATGTTCATCGCCCCAGGAGATACTCCTTTAATGTTTTTGTTTCTTCTTTTATTGTATTTTTCTAAAAAATGCTGTACTAAAAGAGGAATATCTTCTTTACGTTCTTTTAAGGATGATAGATAAATGGGGACAATATTTAGCCTGTAATAAAGGTCTTCACGAAACCTCTCATCTTTTATCATCTCTTCTAGGTCTTTATTTGTTGCTGCAATGAGTCGAACATCCACTCTGATATTCTTAATTCCTCCAACCTGTCGGAATTCTTTTTCTTGCAATACCCTCAACAGTTTTGATTGAATACCCATGCTCAGGTCTCCTACTTCATCTAAAAAAAATGTGCCGCCATCTGCGACTTCTAATAGCCCTCGTTTCGTTACAACGGCATCTGTAAAAGAACCTTTAACATGTCCGAACAATTCACTCTCTAAAAGTGTTTCAGGCAGAGCTCCGCAATCAACGGCAATAAATTTCTTATCTTTCCTGAATGAATTTTGATGGATAGCCCGCGCAATCAATTCCTTCCCTGTTCCACTCTGGCCACGAATTAAAACAGTCGAATCGGTCGGCGCAACCCTTTCAATGAGTTTAAAAACCTCTTGCATCGCCTTGCTTTTACCTATGATGTTCCTAAATTCGTATTTATTAGTTAGTTCCTGACGCAAATAGATATTTTCTTCGAGAAGCCTCTTTTTCTCTAAAACACTTTCTAGTCTCAGAAGTAATTCATCAGCAACAAACGGTTTAGATATATAGTCGTTGGCTCCTGATTGAATTGCCTGAACAGCAGAATCTATAGTTGCATAAGCGGTCATAATGATAATAATAAGATCTGACTTGAGTTTCCTCAACTCTTTCAATGTTTCCATACCATCAATACCAGGCATTCTTAGGTCAAGGAGTGTTAAATCCCATTCACCATCTTTAACTTTCTCTATCGCCCTATATCCACCATCCACTGCAGAAACCTCGTAACCACTCTTACTGAGTAGGTCGCAGAGTGAACTTCTTATGCTCTCTTCATCATCAACAATTAAAATTTTCTCTTTCGCCATGTTTGTTAATCAATTATAATATAATTTGTTGTTATGTCAACTTCTAACAACAAAAAAATTAAGGTATTCATATAATTATTTGAAGGCTTAACTTCGTTGATATCGGTACTATTATGCAGTTTTATTTATCTTTTTTCCCCGTCTTTATACGTCGGACACTATTTGAGCCACACTTCGGACAGGATCGTTCTTCAATAACACCCGGAGTATAGGGGAGTTTAAATTCTGCCTGACACCGCAGACACTTAAAATCTACTTCTTCTGCCATGAATCCTCCTGTTCAGTCTTATAGTCCCATAGTCGGATAGTCTTATAGTCAAAACTAGACAATTTTCTCCAAGACCTTATCTGCCTTTATCCTATGTTTATGCAGACCAACCTCTTCTGCGGTCAGACCCTGGGCAAGACCAAGAAGTTGAAATATATAGATAACAGGAATATTAAAGGTCTTTCCCTTTTTCCGAGCAATCATGAGTTGCCCTAAATCAAAGGAAGAAAAACAGGTAGGACAGATAAGACCCATACAATCAGCACCGCTCTCTTCAATTGCAACAAATATAGCTTCGGTCATTTCTAATGGAATATCAGCATCCATGCAACCTTTACCGCAACAGAGAAGACTCTCTTTTTGGTATACTGGTGTTGCACCGATAGCCATTACTAAATCCTCGAGGATGTTTGGATAATCTGCGTCATCAACATGCATAATCTGACTCGGTTTCAAGAGATGGCATCCATAGTGGATACCAACCTTAATACCCTCGAGTGATTTTTTTAGAGATTTTTTTACAACATCAATTCCTAATTCATCTCTAATCATGACGACTGCATGTTTTACACTCACCGTGCCTTTGTATTCTTTATCTATCTTTTTTAATTTCTTATTTATCTCATCTTTCAGCTTCGGATCTTCGTCAAGGAGATACTGCGCCTCTTTGAGTGTCGAGATGCAGCCAGAGCACATCGTAATGACATCGAGTCCAATCTCTTCTGCCACAGCGAGATTTCGTGCAGCAATTGTTAACCACTTCATCTTATCTCGAGCCTTGAAGTAGATTGGGTCAGGACAACAGGTAAATCCATCGACATCAACAATTTCGATACCAATGTTCGGCAACGTTCTTCTTATTGCAAGTTCCATTTGTGGGTACTTGAGGGGCATCATACAACCCCAAAACGGTACAACCTTTTTTTTCTCACCCATAGAAACCTATAATCCTAAAAATTTTATTGCACTCCCGCAGAGCAGAATCGCTAAGCCGGCTAATGCATGAGAATACCTCTCGATTCTGCTAAGCGGTAACCTTGCTAAACCATAATATGAAAGCAAGACTATTCCGAGCATAGTCGCGATGGTTATCAATCCAAATACAGATGAGACGAGCGCTACACCGAGAATATTACCTTTTGCTGCTGGATACATAACAAGCGGAATCAGTGGCTCACATGGGCCAAAAACAAAAATGATAAAAAGAATCCATGGGGTCACATTTCCAGATGTTGAATCATGGACATGAACATGTTCTCCAAAATGTTGATGCGGATGTGTGTGTTCCTCACCGTCTCCATGTAGATGCACGTGCTGATGTGGTTTATGACGAATCGCTCGGTGTATACCCCAGATTAAATACGTAAACCCAAAGGCGATGAGAAACCACGCTGCAATATCACCGCGAAACGATTCAATCGCTTCTAATTTAAAAACTGCAATACCTAAAGCAATACCTATAAATCCCAAAAGAATGGATGAGAGGACATGACCAATACCACACAGAAGTGTAATTATCACTGTCTTTATGCCACTCCATCTTCTTGTTTTGGATAGGACAATAAAAGGTAGATAGTGATCTGGACCAAAAATAGTATGAAAAAATCCAATAGTTACTGCAGTGCCCGTTAAAACAAGAATTTCATTTGTCATTTTTTTCCTCCTCTTGAAAAATCTGTGGTTCTTGTTCTCCTAAAATTGTTTGTAACTCCTCGATAGGAATGTCTTTCAATTCAGGCAAACCAAGTTCTTGCCTCATTCTTCTTACTGCAGAAGTTACTGTAACACTGACCCCAGTTTTACCAATATTCTCAGAAAGTTTTGTGAGATTAGGAGGAGCAGTTCTTCGTTCTACCGCCATGTTTTTCAGAGAAATGATGACTTCAATCGGTCTTACATCCTGAGGACATCGTTCATAGCAGGAATAGCAATTCGTACAGAGCCATATCGCCGAATTTTCACCAATCAATTCCTCTTCCATGCCCAAGAGTGCCTTCAGGAGTATGATACGCGGATTAAAATTCTTTGTAAAACGGGCTGCTGGACACACTGCAACACAGGCACTACATTGATAACAATAATTATGGTGTTTTCCGCCCTGAACTTTATTCAGTTTATCTCGGAAACGAAAATCAACCGTTATCTTTTTTTTAGACATGATTATAAATTAAAAATGCAAAAGACCAAATGTCAATTCAATGAAAAAATTGGGCATTAGACATTTTGGTTTCTTTTGTAATTTGGAATTAACATTTTCACTCCTCAATTGCATCAGCCACAAGAGTTACCAATTGAATCGTCTCAATCTTTGCATCCTTCCCTGCCTTTTCATCTTTCATTGCACAGTTGAAATGAATCTCGCATTTGGGACATGACAAGATGAGTAAGTTTGCACCAGTTTTTTTTGCTTCTTTTAATCTCATTAACTGAATACTTTTCGAGAATGTTGAACAATTCATCCAGGCACTAACGCCACAACATATTGCACGATTTCTCGTTCTCGGCATTTCTATAAATTGTATTTTCGGGATTGTTGTAATAGCTTCTCTTGGTGTATCATATACTCCAAGGTGTCTTCCAAGTCTACATGGATCTTGGAAGGTCACAGTTTTATTGAAATCCTTAAACTTCACATTCTTATTGGAAATTGCTTCACTGATAACATCAGTAATATACTGCACTTCAAAATCACAGTCAAAATACTTTGGATAATCAAGTTTAAACGTCCTGTAGCCTTCTGGGCAAGAGAAGATAATTTTCTTCGCACCACATTTTTTAATTTCATTGATGTTCTGCTCGGCTAATTTCTTAAAATTCTCTAAATCACCACTCCACAATAAATCATGTCCACAACACCGTTCTTGGTGCAGAATAACTGGTGTGACACCGATGTGATTAAGGATTTTCACGGTCGCTCTTGCTGCCCTAAGCGTCTCAACACCGGTTTCAGTAAAGAGAGCATCGAAATAGGGAAGACAGCCGACGAAGTAGAGAACCTCACCCGTTCCTGCGACCTTGAGGTTCTTATCAATCCAATCTAACCTCTTTTGTTGTAGACTTTCTGATGTCATGATACGCATAAGCGACTGTGCAGCTCCACCATGAGAACAGAATGCCTCTTCGCCTATGCGCTGTGCCTCAATCCGAATCGCTTGTGTTAATTCGATATAATCTATATCTGCTGGACACTGTTCATCACAGAGTCGACAAGTAAGACAGTTCCAAATATTTTTATCTTTTAATAGTGTCGTATCATTTTTGCGTAACGTTTTATTCACGAGGATACGTGGTGAATAGCCTCGATTAAATTTTGAAATCGGACAAATACCAGTGCATTTGCCACACTCAAGACAAAGATAAGCTTTTGACTTTTTAACAGCCTCTTTTAAATTCATTTTATTTCCTCTGGTATCTGATATTTGTCATCGGTCACCTTTTTTCTAATCGGGCTCGGTCCTACCTTCTTCACTGCTTCAACAAATTCCTTCACTACCTTTGCGAACTTCGGCGCCTCAGCAGCAGATATCCAATCAAGCCGTAATCTTTCAGGTTCTATACCAAGTATCTGCACGAGTTTTTCTGTTATCTTGTGGACTTCTGATGCTCTTTTTGCACCAAAGAGATAATGGCAATCCTCAAAATGGCATGTCGCAATCAAAACACCGTCGGCACCTAATTCAAATGCCTTTAACACCAATCCTGTTGTCACCCTACCGCCACACATTACCCGCACGATACGGATATTTGCTGGATACTGCAATCGAGAAATGCCAGCTGCATCTGCCGCCGGGTAAGAACACCAGTTACAACAGAATGCGATAATTTTTGGCTGGAAATTATTATTCAAAAAGTGCCTCCAATTCAGCCTCGATCTGATCTCTTCTAAAGTGTTTGATGTCTATCGCACCGGTTGGACATATTGCACAGCAACTTCCGCATCCCTTACAGAGTGCCTCATTCACCCTGGCGACCCATATACCTTTTTCCTTTTCAATCAATTCAACTGCTTTAAACTCACAAATTTCAGCACAACTTCCACAACCACGACACAGTTCTTCATCAACCGATGAAACAATCGGTTCTAAGGTTATTATACCCTTACTCAACAACGCTGATGCTCTACTTGCCACGGCAGATGCCTGGGCAATTGAATCGGCAATATCCTGAGGGAACTGACAACAACCACATAAAAATACACCATCTACTGATGTTTCGACTGGTCCAAATTTCGGATGACGTTCCAGGAAGAATTTATCTGGTCCTCTCGAGACTCTAAGAATCTCACTCAAGCGTTGTGATTCTTCTGCTTTTGGTATCATTCCTGCCGAGAGTACAACCATATCGACAGGGACAACAATATCTGCATCTAAATCCTTAGAATAAACCACGATGTTTTCAGCCTTTGTTTTACCCTTGATAGAAGGGAATGAATCATCAGGATAGGGCAAGAAGAGAACACCGAGTTCGCGTGCCCTACGATACATCATTTCTGCACCCTTAGCATATACTCGTATGCCACGGTGGAATATGGTAACATCTATACCCTTTTCTTTAAAAACGATCGCTTGTTTTATAGCAGCTTGGCAGCAGTACCGTGAGCATCCTGGGTTTCCCTCAGAACCTCTCGAACCAACACATTGAATAAATACTACACTTTTAACGTTTTCTGGTATGCCCTTCTGGAGTAACATCTGTTCGATTTCCATGTTTGTGTAGACGTTAGAGAATTTCTTATAACCATGGTGCTCATCAGGTTGGTATAGATCAGAACCAATTGCTAAAACAATCGCACCAATCTTCAATTTTTGGAATATTTTCTTCCCTTTCGAATGTAATCCAACATCAAAATTCCCTATGAATCCCTCAATGGTATTAACTTCAGTATTTGTATAGGTATTCACACCAAATTTCTTCAGTTCATCGAGTTTCATATCGATAAGGTCTTTACCCGGTCTGCCTTGAGGATAGAGTGATGCGAGGTTAAATACTCGACCACCCAATTGAGGTTCTTTTTCCACGAGATGGACTTTAAATCCCCGACTCGCAAAATCTATTGCTGACTGCATACCCGCAATACCACCACCAATAATCAAAATTTCTTGACCAACCTCCATCTCACGTTTGTCTAAAGGATGTGAGAGCCGTGCTTTTGCAACCGCCATTCTAATCAAGTCCTTTGCCTTTTGAGTCGCTGCCTCTGGTTCGTGTATGTGTACCCATGAACATTGGTCTCTAATATTCACCATCTCGAAGAGATATGGATTAAAACCAACCTTGGCCAGTGTCTCCTGAAATATAGGCTCATGGGTCCTTGGTGTACATGCGGCAACAACAACTCGATTGAGATTATGTTTTTTTACTCTTTCTTGAATCTGGCGTTGGGTCGATTCAGCACAAGCAAAGAGAACATCTTCACTAAAAACAACATTGACGAGTGTCTTGGCATATTCAGCCAATGACTCACACGGTAATAAACCAGCAATATTTAAACCACAGTGGCATACAAAAACACCGACTCTTGGCTCTCCTGATATATCTATGGGCTCAATTTCCGTCTTAACCTCTTCTACCCTTTCTTCTACCAAGAGAGCTGCCTTTGTTGCAGCACCCGATGCCTCAGCAATAGAATCAGTGATATCCTTTGGTCCTGTAGCACAGCCGCACAAATAAATACCCTCATGCGTTGACTCTAATGGAGCTCCACATGCATCCTTTTGCTTGAAGAAACCATCCCGCGCAAGTTCTACGCCAAGAATTTTTGCGAGTTCTTTTGATCCCTCTGCAGGAATAAGTGCAGATGATAAAACTACCATGTCTACCTGCATATGCTCGATCTTTCCTGTATCCTGGTCTTCATGGGCGAGTA
>LJNI01000078.1 GCA_001303225.1 candidate division TA06 bacterium DG_78
TATGCACCGCCAATGAACAGAGGATTCTGGAATACCGAATACATTATTATCACTGATGCGTCTTTTGCCAATGCATTCATACCGCTCAAGGAGTGGAAAACGAGACGGGGTGTGCCGACAGACATAGTGACAACATCATGGATCTATAGTAATTACACTGGCGATGATAATCCTGATAAAGTGAGGAACTTCATCATAGAGGCGGCAGATTCTGGAGTCGTCTATTTTCTTCTCGCTGGACAGTGTGACCCAGAGCATGGTGAAAATTATGTACCGAGAAGAGACACGTGGTGCATGACGAGCGGTGTTGGCGGTTATAATGATGAGGATACGATTCCCTGTGACCTCTATTTCTCTGACCTTGACCGCGATTGGGATAATGATGGTGACGGCATATATGGTGAGTCAACTGATTGGGTTGATATGTACAGCGATGTGTATGTTGGTAGAGCGCCAGTAAAGAACACAAGCCAAATAGAAAATTTCATCTGCAAAGTTATTTCCTATGAAAAGTCACCGTCACCTGATATCATCGAAAAAATCCTCTTGCCAGTTGGGAACCTCTGGTCTGGTAATCATGGCAATGGCATCAATGATACTATTGCTGACACAATCCCGGACCACTGGCAGAAATCAAAACTCTACGAAGATTATGGATTAATCAATGAGACGATTGTCAAAGATTCAATTAATCAGGGATTCAATCTCTGCCATATGGTTGGTCATGGAAATGAGTGGGGTATATACTATAGCACATCCTATTACGATTGTGCTGATCCACCAATTCAGACAAATGATTCAACTGAGGTTATTATTACTGGCAGCATGGCGTGTTTTAGCGGAGCCGTCGATAAGAACGGACAAGGTAATGATTGTCTCGCTGAACGTATGGTAAATGCCAATAAGATGTGCGCCACAGCAACGATGATGAACACACGATACGGATGGGGTTATTCTTCTCCACAAGGTGCACTCGGGCCAGGAGGTGAGTTATGTGTATGGTTCTTCAGAAAACTGTTCGGCACAGATGCCTACCACATCGGTGAAGTTTTCGCCCATGCCGAGGACCAAAAAGTTCCATGGGCAGGAGGAGATATGTACTGGCGATATACACTCTTTGAGTTCACCCTGTTTGGAGATCCAGAAATGCCAATCTGGACTGACTCGTTAAAGAATCTCGTGGTGAGCTTCCCTGATACAATCTCAGAAAACTTCACTGTCACCGTCGAACATGCTGGCTCACCAGTAAGTAATGCCTTAGTGACAATTATGCAAGATTCGACTGCTTATTACCGTGAGGTAACTGATGGTTCAGGCCAGGCACACTTTACATTCTATGGTTCATCATTTGACCACCAAGGGTATGCCTGGGTCACGGTGACCAACTATAAAGAGAATTTTCTTCCCCATCTCGACAGTGCATATGTTGGTCCATCAATCAATGTCTATGAAGTACCACCACAAGATTATACGCACTATACTATCACCGTGAGTCCTAATCCAATAAAGGGTACAATCAATGTGAACTTCAGCACACCGCTCCACACTGAATTAACTGTTAAAATCTACGATATCAAAGGAAGTCTCGCAAAGACAGTGACCGTACACGAAGGGATGAGTGGAATCAACATTCTGACGACTGGTTTGAATAGTGGTACCTATTTCTTAAAGGCTGATGGCGGTGTACCAATCGAAGAAAAGATTATTATCGTGAAGTAACTCACACAAACCCCCACACCTATACATAGGTGTGGGGGTTTTTTCTCATACACTCCAAAAAAGTAATCATTGAAATCGCCAGAAAATCACTGCAATTGAAGGTTTCTGAAATTTTTGCCAGAAATCTCTATCTGTGCTGCTCTTGACTTTTATTGAATTTTTCATAGAATAACATAATGAGGATTGTCACCAATCGTGAAATGAAAGAGATCGATACATGGTCGATGCGTACGCTCGGTATCGCAGGCACAGTCCTCATGGAAAATGCAGGAAGAGGTTGTGTTAATGTCCTCGAACAGTATTTCAATTTAGAAAATCTCAAGGTACTCATAATTTGTGGTAAGGGCAATAACGGCGGTGATGGTTTTGTCATTGCACGTCATCTTCAAAATCGTGGTGCTGTGGTAAAAATCATCCTATCAGGTAAGGGAAAAGAATTACGTGGTGATGCCCTCATCAATTATAAGCTTGCGAAAAAAGCTCATATTGATGTTCATGAAACGATACAGTATACGACGATGAAAACGATTTTTAATACTTTTCACCCTGCTGTCATCGTCGATGCACTCTTCGGTACTGGATTTACAGGTGCGCCTCGCGGTATGTATTATAAACTGATTGAGATAATGAACAGGAGCGATGCATTCATTTTCTCCGTCGATATTCCTTCTGGTATTAATGGAGACAATGGACACTTTGAGAAAACCTGCGTTGTCGCCGATGCTACAGCAACGATGTGCCTGCCAAAACGCGGTAACTATCTCTATCCAGGCAGGGCATTCTGTGGAGATATCTACACAGTTGACATTGGTATTCCATACCATCTCATCGATAAAGGATACCCCCGGGTAACCACGTTTGAGGATATCTACCGAATCATGCCCCTGCGGCCACCTGATGGTAATAAAGGAACATTTGGTCACGTTTTAATCATTGCCGGTGCACGAGGATTTTCTGGTGCTGCAGCAATGGCTGCGATATCGGCGCTAAAAGTAGGTGCTGGTCTTGTCCGTCTTGCTGCACCAGAGGGCATCGTGGATGCCCTGGAATCCAAATTACTCGAGGTTGTAAAAGTTTCCTTGCCACAGACTACTGAAGAAACAATCAGCACAGAAGCAATCGATGTCCTCATCCCGCTGATGAAGCGGTCTGATGTTGTCGTCATTGGACCAGGCATTACCACACATCCTGAAACTGCCTCATTTGTTTTCGAAATCCTACCGAAGATAAAAGTTCCTTTCATCATTGATGCTGATGCGCTCAATTGTATTGCCCATAATGTTCAATTTTTCAAAAAAATCAAAGCACCATTTATCCTCACACCACATCCCGGTGAATTCTCCCGATTGACTCACTTGACACCACAAAGCATTAATGATAACCGAATCGATCTCGCCCCAAAGTTTTCGAAAAAGTTTGGCGGCATCCTCGTATTAAAAGGAGCACCAACAGTAATTGCATCACCACGTGCCGAAACGTATATCAATCCGATAGGCAATTCTGGTCTTGCATCAGCAGGTTCAGGTGATGTTCTCGTTGGCATGATCGCAGGTCTCTGTGCTCAGTACGTATCACTGTTTGATGCATCACGAGCCGGAGTCTTTTTACATGGTCTCTGTGCAGAACTTGCAATGGAAGAAAACAATGAATATTCACTCATTGCCAGTGATTTGATCGATTATATTCCGCAGTCGATACAGTACATTATGGAGAGAAAATTTGTAGAAGAAAAAAGTAATGATTAATTTCATCCTTTGCTACACAATTCTATCAGTAACCATTGTTCCACAAAATCCATTTCTCGACCACTACACCATCATACCGCCACTCGGCACAATAACGTCTATCGCTACTTCACCGCAGTATATCTTCGCAGCGAGTGATAACTACCTTCTCTTTTTTAACAAACACACATTAACACTCGAGAAGACTGTCTACCTTGATCACGCAATCAATTTGATAGGGTATGACCAGCAATATGATGACCTGTGGTTGTTTAACACCACGAGCATCGTCCGATTCGCAGTAACGTCATACATTTCGAGAGAGTATACATTCTCTGAGAGCGTAACCAGATGTGGTATCGGAATAGACTATGTGTATCTCGACGCATCGCAGAAGTACTCACTCAATAAGAGAACAGGGGAAATAAAAGTGATCACCTCATTTCCCGAAAATGTGAAGTGGCACAAAAAAACAACGAATAGTGACATACAACAATATCGTTACCTCACACCATACTATTATATGGATGATTCAAAAGAATCGCAGGTACCATTCCAGCACTATAGTATCACGAGTATTTATGATGATGGATTATGGTTGTATGTCGGCACTGATCAGTTTGGACTTCTCCAGTACAATACAGTATCATGGCAAAAAACGAGAGTTATCTATGGCCCACTCGACCACACGATTACAAAGATTAAAAAATTTGATAACAACATTTATTTCATCTCGTCATCGGGCGTTTCCTACTATGTTCCTGGAACGAGTAATTGGAAATATCAACGGCTCCTCCACGATGTTACTGACTTCATCTGGGTGGATAATAATTTAATCATCGGTTTTGAGAATCGAACAGCGCGAGCTCAGGGTGCATTGGAGTTTACCGTGAGCAATTTCAAAACCAGTATACTCTGCCTCAGCTCAGATGCGCAGTATACCTATGTCGGCACGAAATCCGGTCTCTATAGAATCGCCAAGGGTAGTAGCGAACCACTACAATTTGGCCCTGCTCAAAATCCAGTGCACGCTGTGTATCCAACTGACGATGCGATATATGTCGGCGGAGAATTTGGGTTCTATAAATACACGAAAGCCGATGAACATTGGTCAGAGATAATCAATCAGGGTATCAAGGACATCGCTGAAATCAAGAATGAATTCTACCTCTTGGGTGTCAATAACCAGCTCATAAAATATTGGAATTCATCAGATACAGGATGGATATTGCTTCCCTATTTCAATATCTATGACATCGATACTGATAGTGAAGTCTTGTACTGTGCATCGTATGCAGGAGTCTACTACTATGAGCCGACTACGGAGTTCTACAAAGTCATCTTCGACTTGCCGCGCATACGGTATGACTATATATTTGTTATCGGTGACGATATTCTGGCAGTTTCGAATCAACATATCTACCGCCTGTCAATAGCATACCGCGACTAAGACTCCTCGCCTCTATCAATGTGTGAGAAATACTCACTACTATGGCAGAGAAAAAATTAAGTATACTCGATCACCTTGATGAACTCCGTAAACGGATACTCTATTCAGTTGCCTGCATAGGTATCTTTTCAGGAGTCGGGTTTTTCTTTGCCAAAAAGACATTGGATTTCATCATTCAACGTTCCAACCTTCAGGCTACCTATTTTTTCTCACCGATTGAAGCCTTCACCACACACATTAAGGTTGCACTCTTTTTAGGAATCCTCATTTCTTTTCCATTCATTCTGTACCAGAGTTGGGCATTTATTGGACCCGGTCTCACTCAGAAAGAACAGAAAGTCTCACTATCATACCTTCTCTCTGGAGTAGTGCTCTTCATTATCGGCAACCTCTTCGGATATTTCATTCTCATTCCCTATGGACTAAAATTCCTCCTCTCGTTTGGCAGTGAGTCAGTACAGCCACTCATGAATATCAGTAAATATCTCAGTTTTATTTTCTGGTGTCTACTCGGGTGCGGGTTTTTATTTCAATTACCGCTCTTCTTGTTTTTCTTAATAACAGTAGGAATTCTCGATATAAAAACGGTCACCAAACACAGGCCAGAAGCAATAGTTGCCATTCTCATTCTATGCGCAGTGATTACACCAACCGGTGATTTTTTTACACTACTCCTGATATCAGTACCGCTGTTACTCCTCTTTGAATTGAGTATCCTTGCTGCACGGATTTCAAAGAGAACAAAACATACTCCCCACCACTAATATAACGATTTTTCGTAACAATTTCGCTTCCCGCCAAGATCATCACACAGCATTAAACCATTGATTGCAATTGCAGCGTCATATACATCAGAAAGGAGGAGAACATGAGATATGTATACTTCCCACTATTTATTGCACTGATTGCACTCGTTGTAGTCAGTTGTGGTACTGATAGCATGAGTGATGAAGTACAAATCCAAGCATTGCTTGAAAACTCTTCGTATGTTGGTGAGGGAGCTCTGCAGACGAGTGATGATGGAACCAATGACCCTAATAGTCAAAGTCCGAGCCTCGCTCATCCCTATTTTCCAATGGATGTTGATAGCATTCCGTTTACCAAGTGGGTACGATGGATTGTACGACCCGTTACCTGGATATATGAAATCGTTGTCACTGGTGATAGTGCTAATGCTACCATCACCGCATATTTTCATGGCACGCCGCCAGGTTATGGTATTTATGTAATCAATGATTTATCTGGTCCTATATGGCAGCATTCGATTACAGACAGTGTTGTAAGAAACGTTAAATTATATAATGATGAGACAGGCTGGCACATCCTCAGTCTGACTGCAGCAGATATATATACCATAGGAGCAACACATCCAGTTACCATAACTGAAGTAAGAGCGCGGGTTGAGGGCCGTGATTACGAGTGGATTATAAATAGTGCTGACACGTACTTTGGAAAAGATGAGTTACCAACATTCTTACCAAATGATACGATTGATGTTACCGTGACTGTGAGTATTGTCGATGACTCGTCATGGGCATTTCTCCATCATAATGCACATCCCCAGGCACAAGTCGGATTGAAGCCACACTACCGTGATCCATTCTATAGAGAGAACACGACCACATTCACGAGAACGTGGTACATTGCCGATGATTCAGTTGCCACACCTGGAGTCAGACATGCGGCGATTGATGTTTTAACATGGCAAACACTTTTTGGTGATTCTACTGCCACCTATTCTGCACACGCCTGGAGCGTACCCTATATTGTTAAATTACCTGAACAGGATATACCTGATGACGAGTAGGATTATTCTCAGAGAGGAGACATTAGGTCTCCTCTCTTTTTACACGCGAGGAAAAACAACTGCACGTGAGTTTCAGTTATCCCAATTATAATAGAAACACAAACGAGGAATAATGAAAATCGTGAGAATTGTTTGTTTATCACTACTCTTAGTAGTTACTGCCTTTGCAGGCGATGAACTCTTTAAAGGAAAAGGTACAATATCTGCACAAGGCAATGGTTTCATCAAATTAAAGGGAACTGGTGATGTCGAGATCAGTGGTGATGGTGTACTCTGGATTGTTGACTGTTCAATCGATGAAAACCTCGAGGTTCAGGTTCAAGGAGATGGTGAAAAGATGCAGACACCTGGTTTTATCTGGGCGTACCGGGGATTCAATGGCAGTGCCACGATCTCAGGTGGTCCGATGAAAGTAGTCTTACAGGGCAAGGACATTGATTTTACAGCAACTGGCAAGGGAAAACTCTATCTGCGGGGCGTTGGTACCTACCAGAGAGGCGATCAGATAAATGAGTGGTCTGAATTAGGTGAAGAAATAACTATAAAAGAAGTGGAAAAATAGAATCAGCAAGTCAGCCTTTTATGATAAAAAGCCCTGATTATCAGGGCTTTTCCCATCTTGACACGAGATTTAACCTCTCTCGTATAGTAGAGTGCATCATATATAATATACAGGAGCCGTAGTTTACCTTTCGATTCACCCCCACACCTATGAATAGGGGCGAAACTTTTTTCTATCTCTTACGTATATACTTATGTAAGGACATTGTGAGTATTATCCGTATAATTACCAGCGAGATATCATGAGGAGGTCTTATGCATTTTTTATTATTGTTTTCTTTGATACTCAATAGTAACAAAACTGTAGAGGTACGTTTTACTGACAAGACTCCACATATCGATGGTGTAATTGAGGAAGTGTGGCTCACTGCTGATTCAGCCTACGATTTTGTCCAATTTGAACCGTATGAAAAAGTGAAGCCCACCGAGAGAACTGTGGTTTATGTGTTACAGGACAGTAATAACCTCTATTTTGCGTTTCGCTGTTATTCAAAAAAGCATAAGCCGACTGCCTGCTTGACCGCTGATGAAGATGATGTAAGAATCGGCATTGATACATTCAACAGTAAGCACACGTCCTACTACTTCCAGGTCTATGCAAGTGGGATCTTTCATGATGGCTGGATACTCGATGATGGCAGAACCTATGATGACTCATGGGATGGTGTCTGGTATCATGCTCTGAAATTGTATGATGACCATTGGGATGTCGAGATAAAAATACCATTCAAGTCGATACGGTACAAGAGAGGGCTCGATGAGTGGAGTATAATCTTTGGCCGATACATAGCCCATAACCGCGAGTATTCTCTGTGGAAGGAGTTTTTACAAATAGAAGGAATCCTGATTTCCAAGTATGGTGCATTAGCAAACATACATCCTCAAGCCACTGGTTACTATTTTGAATTGTATCCTGAAGGCTATGTCCGCTACGACAAATATGCTGATGAGAAAGGTGAGTTTAAACCGAGTGCGAGTTTGAATTTCAAATGGGACATAACGTCCCAAACAACACTCAACGCAACGATGTATCCAGATTTTGCGCAGATTGAATCCGATCCGTTTGAATTAAATCTATCACAATACCCCACCTACTTAGATGAACGAAGACCCTTCTTTCTAGAAGGTAAGGACATCTTCCGTATGGCTGATTTTGGTGATGATATGCAATTTTGTGATCCACTCGATATATTCTATTCTCGAAGAATCGGTAAATCGATCAATGGTGAAGCAGTACCAATCCTTGGTGGTATAAAATTAACCAATAAATCAGAGGATTGGAACATCGGCGTTTTAGGTGCGTACACAGGCGAATATACTGATACGGTACATTCAATTGCAGAACCTCACCGGTGGTTTGGCGTACTCAGGACGCGTCGTAGTATCTTTGAAAATTCGGACATTGGAATGCTCTTCAGTGGTACTATGGTTGATAGAGAAAATTACAATTACGCGCTCGGTATTGATGGAGTATATCGTAACGGAGCAAATCAATTTATTGTACAAGGAGCAATGGGCAATAGAAACGAAAAAATGGGCTGGGCGTTTTCTTCAGGTTTTGCAGGCTTACTGGGAAATTTCTTTACGATAACCAGTGTTGAAGTCATACACGATTCCTTTGATGTCAGCGATGTCGGATTTATGCCGTGGGCTGGCAGAAAACAATTTTTGCTCATGAGCGGTCCCTATAAAAATTATCCGACAGGTTTTTTGCGAGAACTGTATATTGCTCCAGGAATTATTGTGGTACAAGAACCAGGCGATACAAACTGGTCAACAATCGGTATTATAGAAATCAACCCCAATTTTCGCAATAACTGGGGCATTGATCTTTCACTCCAGGCAGGCCCTTGTTATGAAGCTGATACACATTACTTCTACCGTGAGGTGAATTTTGATTTCTGGGGCAATTTCGCAGGTCAATTTATCAATGGTGGCTGCAATTATTCTTATACGTACAATTATCGACGAGGCTTTCTCGCATACCAGGGATTAAACCGAATTTCATATAGTTATTCAATAGTACCACAGGTGAGTATATCCCTGCCGATGTATCTCTGGATTGAGTGGGATACGACAAATACTATTATTGCGTTGACACCACTCTTGAGGCCGAGGCTCGACGTAAAGATAAACGCCAACATAAGCCTGGGAATCTTCAGTGAATTTGTCATGCAAACACCTGGTACGAGCCTTGAGGACACTGATTTACTCTCAATGCGAACTGGTTTCCTCTTTTCCTGGAACTTTTTACCAAAGTCCTGGCTCTACATTGCACTCAATGACTATCGCGAACAGGATGACAGAGGTCAGTTAGCACCACAATACCGTATTGCTGCTATCAAGGCAAAATATTTGATATACTTTTAGTCCGCTTTCCATACGGAACCGATTAGCAGGCGGATTGACAAACCTTATAAAGCAAGTAACATTATTAAAGGAGGTCGTATGTTTACTATTCTCATTTTATTCACTTACATTTCTGCAGGAACATTTTCAATTGTTGCCATGGACCCTCAGACCAATGAGTGGGGCATTGCTGTAGCATCAAAGGTGCTCGATGTTGGCTATATAGTGCCCTGGGCTCAAGCAGAGGTTGGTGCAGTAGCAACTCAGTCATATGCCAATCCCTATATTGGTCCATGGGCTTTAGAAGCCTTATCCGAAGGAAAGTCCGCAGATGAGGTCTTAAAGATAATCCTTGAAAAGGACACCTTAGCTGAAGAACGGCAATTTGGCATCGTTGATAGAAATGGAAATTCTTCTGCTTATACTGGACAAAATTGCCTTGATTGGGCTGGCCATGAAACCGCTCCTTATGTTTCTGTTCAAGGAAATATTCTCGTTGGTCCTGAAGTTATCGATACCATGTTAGCTGTTTTTAAGAAAACAGACGGGACACTCGCCGAAAGATTACTCGCCGCACTCGAAGCAGGAGATGCTGTTGGTGGCGATAAGAGGGGAAAACAATCAGCCGCAATCATGGTCGTGAG
>LJNI01000079.1 GCA_001303225.1 candidate division TA06 bacterium DG_78
TTTTTCCTTAAAGATATTAGGGAAGACAGAAAAAAGAGGTCGGACCTGAGGGTTTGACATTTCGCACGCGCCGGTTGCTGTAAAACGATAGATATTTGCATTGCTAGGAACGCAATGTCCAGAAGAAACAATCTGCCAAACATCTCCAGCACCGGGTGGCACTGTCATCGAACCTTCTTGATTGAACCAGAATACGCCGCCACAGAGGTAGAAACGTTTATAGACCGAAGGATTGAATGTATCGCTTGGTACAGGTTCAAATCGCCAGGAATCAAGACGTTGTGGGTCGTAAGGAATTAACGTGAGATTTGTCGTGTCACATATTTCAAGGGTAAGCTTCGTTGTATCAGCCGGATATTTTATCCATCGAACAATAAAATCTGAACCACGGAATGACCAGTGATTGCCGCCCATCGGTGGCGCTGTTCCCATACTATCTTCACCCCAGATGTTCAACGTTCCATCAAAGCCGCTTTGATTATCAATAATATCAAAATCAATAAACCTGAAGGAATATTGATCTATCTGAATGTCAAACTCTAAGGCAAAACCATCAATAATCGGTGAATAATAGTGATAAAGCATTCCGTTGAGACAAACGCCGAGTGAGCAGTGTTCAATTAAACAAGAATTAGCAGTAATGTCCCAAAGGTCGTACGAATAATAGGCATCAAAAGGTGCTGAGCCCTTTTCTATCGGATAAAATCTCACTTCATAGGTGTGTCCGGTGAGTTGATCAGGATTATAAAGAAGGCAGTTCAGAGTAAGAGAGTTGCATCCTCCTTGAATATGCTCGACAATTGCTGCAGGTGGATGATCGTTTGTAATTGTAACAGATGTTAAGCTCGTGTCAACACCACAGGTATCGCTGTCTCTAGCAACGATCTTGAGTCTGTAATTGCCATTATGAAAGTATAACGTATTCCAAATATATTCTCCGGTATTAGGAAGGTTTTCAGTAATTGTTTCCCAATTAAATCCTTCTCTTTTTGCATAAAGATCAATATGTAAGGTATCGTGGTCGGCATCATTTGCCCACCATTCTATTTTTACTGTATCTTGTAAGGTACCTGATAGGGGCGAAAGTAATACTACATCAGGAACACCATTCCCTGGATTATTTATGGTAAACAATGAATCAGAGTAATCTTCGCCCACGGCAATTGTGTCATAAACCGTTACTCTTACAATATATCTTGTACCATCCGGATACCCAAGTGTATTCCAATTGTAAAAATGGTTATCAGGAATGGATGTAACAATATCCTCGTAAGTCGCACCTCCGTCATGACTACAAGATATATCAACTGAGAGCGGCGCGCCAGTTGCTGATGAATCAGTCCATGTTATTGTATGATTACCTGAGATTTCTTCACCACCATTTGGTGATTGAACTGTTACATCATGGGTTAGATAACCAGAATTATAAAGATTTTGAGCAAGGTCATCGTTCGCCAGAAAATCAACCGTATCTGCACCAGCAATTACGGCAATCACTACTTTTACCGTTTCGCCAGGAGCAAAATCGAAGGGACCTGTGCACTGGAGGAATCGAACATCAGTTGGTTCAGTAATTGTATCAAAAGGATGGTATAACCCCGTAGTATAATTGTATCCAGCAACAAGTTGATATGCCTCAAAGTCATTGCCTGGGTCTGGTTCACCTTGTCCACCAACGCCTGGATTATGAGTTATTTTAAAGGCTGTAAGGCCAATCTGTTGTCCTTGAGTATCTAATGGACTTTCAAGAAAATCGAAACCCATAAAGCCAGGTGTATGGATCCATCCGGGTTCATTAAAATCTGAGTCAAAGGCGTAACCGAGATCTCTTGACTGGTCAAAATCAATAAGGTCGTCATTAGCATCACCAATATCAGCATCACAATTTACTGCAAGCTGGGTGTGAAAGATAGTATCAGGGCTGTCGTTTACAATCAAATAATTTATGAAGATAAAGTCTTCATAATAGTGATAATCCCAGGAATATCCAATCTGAATAACCTTGATTGCAAGTGGGGAGGGGCATTGCGTTGAATCCTGGTCATTGAAAATCGCGTAACTGTCTTGTTTTGAACAAATTATCGGATCACCATAAGGGTCGCGTAGAGGCCAGAGGCTCGTATCTTGTGGGTCATCGGTCATAAGAACCCTTTCATCTGGGTTTGTATACCCTGGTTCATTTGGTAAATCGCCAGGGACAAATTCGGTTCCACCTGAGGAGGCATTGTATCCTACTGAAACCTTTACGCCCATCTTCATAACCTTCAACCCGGCTACATGGGTTGTTGCCTCTGTCTTTGCAAATCCTCTAATGACATCAGTAAAAGAAGTGTCGGTCTTACCATGATGGAGAATCAATTCGTCTTCAATCAAAATAACACCTGTAGAGTCGAATCTACTAGTAGAATGGACAAAAATTTCAGTATTAGTAGGGCCACAACCAACAGCAAGTGATGTGGTATCAGTGAAGCATTTAGTTAAGCCACCAACCCAAAATCCGGCACCAAATATATAGCTTTCGTTCGTACCTATTGGCCAAATACCCTGATTTTCGTAACCGAACTTCCCAAAGTTTGTCATCAATAGATAGAGTAATCCTTTGTCATGAGGTTTTTGACTATAGATTGCAAAACCCGGGACTATAAAGACAACCAAAAAAAGAATAATGAAATACTTCTTCATGATGTCTCCTATTTTACAATAACAAATTTATCAATTTGATTTTTGCTATCTAAAGTAATCTTCAGAAAATAGACACCAGCAGTAAGTGATATATTAAGCTTGTCAATTTTTTCCTTGGAATCATAAACGAGTCTTCCTGATGTTTCGTAAATCTTTATCTGAGAAGGTTCATTAAGGCTGAAAAACAATCCTCCTTTATAGATTGTTGGCAGTTTTTGAACAGGAGATATATTTTTAACTTCTTCTTCAACTCCAACTAGATTTCCGTAGAGATTGACCTTCAAACCACAGAATGGAGTCCAGAATAACACATCCTCGTTTGAAACAATAAGATGATATACGGCAGCATCCTGAGCAATGAATGTAAAGGTATCACAACTGGCAGCGAAGTGGTCAAATGCCTTGAATTGTTCGCCTGAGATATAGGTCTGGAGATTTGCATCATCTACAAACAGAAGATCGACATTCCCTTTGGCATATTTTTCAAAGAAGCTGCGATAGACATAGATCGAATCACCTGGTCCATATCGTGTAATACAATTGCCACTACTTTGACCTTCTAAAGAGTCTAAGACTATTTCAAATTTCCATAAAGAAAGGGAATCAAGGCTTGTCGTGTCCGAAAATCGTAATGCCGGCAGATAATCAAAAATATAAAAGACCTTGTAATATTTTGCCCCGGATTGACTATTTTCGATTATCTGAACAACCTCATCAGGATTTACTGGATAGGAACCTATCGGTGTCGATACACTTGCATAGAAGTTTCTTAAGTCACCCAGCTCAAAACGGCAGTGTCCTTCTGGATCTGTGTATGCCCTTGTTGATGTACTTATGCCACCATACCAGCCCTCTGAGGCTATTCTGATACCTGCTCCGTCGATCGGTCTTCCCATTAAATCATAGACATATACAAAAAGTGAACAGGTGTTGGAATATTTACCTGTCGCTGTCCACCAATAGCCATCACCACGCCAGTTAAAGATTGCCGAAACCCTTTTACTACCACCAACCTGTTCATCATAGGCAACGCTGGTATCGGCAATATGGGTCACCCCGAAACCAAGGTCAACTTGATAAGGACAAAAACCTCGCTCATAAAATTCACTCCAGACATGGTCTTCACAAGGATCATTTGTTGCCACACATGCAACAAGGCAGGTTCTTGCTCCAGCAGTCAATAAATCCTGAAGTTCACCACAATTTCCATTATGCTCATGGGCGATGATATTGGGTTGGATTGGACGATTACCCGAGGCGGCCCAGGGCACTGTACGCGAAGCCCAATTGCCAATGACATCTAAAGCATAATCATCAGGTGTAAATGGACGTCCTGGCGCAAGTATCACCCTTTGTCCATCCCACAAAATTCTTGCATCTTTAATCTCTTCGCCAAGATTTGGATAACCACTATCAGATTCATAAAAGAGGTATTCGCGCCAGAACTTTGAATATACATAAGGACTCATATCAGGAAATTCATCAGAAATAATCGGATGGACAACATAATGATAATAGATTTCCCAGGGTAATTCGAGCCACGTGCTATCACCATTTTCTAATATTCTGTAGCGGATAGTTGAATAGTAATCACCATCAGGAAGAGCATAATCAACAATATCTGCGTACTGCAAAGAGTCATCGATCTCATATAGTAGCTCGGCGTTTACAGTCAACAAATTCGGGTCAAATCCTGGATATGATAGAATTTCCGGACCAATATGACAAATCTGAAATACTACCTCATCAGTACAATTGGTGGGTGAGTTCAAAATTAACTGGGCGTAAAAATTCTGTAAAGTATCGAGTCTATAAAATGCAGAAATGAGCGTATTACGAAAACGCAAAGGTGCAGAAGAAAGCGCAAGCTGAGCCAAGGTAGAGAGGGTTTCAGGAGATATAGAATAAGCAATATTCCAGTCTGAATTAGATAAGGCAAAAGAAGAGCTGTTCATTAAAGGCTCAGAAAAGTAAAGTGAATCCATCAAGACCCAAGGGATAGTATCCGTTAATCTCTTGTAACTAATCATTGGCAGTAAGGGTGGCGATTGAGTTGCCAACTCCTTGCCGATATTTATACATTCTTCAATCGGCATTGTCATATTAATTTTCTGGCTTGATGGTAATAAGAATAGGCCTAAAAATAATATATTCATGAAACCTCCCTTGAGATTTTAGAAATTGTGTTTTGCCGTATCACTAAATATACAATTTCTCCTCCAAAATTTTACAAGGGTAAAACTATTTTAAATGGTGCCCGAGATATTCTTCATATTGTTTATTTTTGGCAATGTCTCAGGTTTATTCAAAGAACCAACACGATATTATCTCTATGACTGTTGATTTGTCAATAGTGCGAAAACCCTATTGGTTTGTATGTTGTGTACTACTAAGCCTAAAGCAACATTTCTTTATGATTGCAATTTCTTTATTAAATTTTTTATAATTTCTTCCACTTCTTTTCTTTTCTCTTTGAATTTTTTGTAGAGTTCTGCAGCACTCTTATAACCCATAATTCTGGCAGGACTGTGCAATGCTTCGATCATGATCGTATCAGTGGCACCGGCAGTGAGGCGGTAGACATCTCGTAGGTTTTTCAGAAAATGTAAGACCTCTGATAAATTCTTCAAATCATGTTTTAGATTGGTTTGTGCATTGGCAACAATTTCGAATAATTTTGAATTTACTGGTTCTCGAACATTAAATTTCGCCTTGATGATGAGCATCATCATTTCAATATCCCTCAGTCCACCGCTACTTTCTTTTATATTGCTTGCAGGCAGTAAATGTTCTTTATCTGCTGTATGGCGTGAGTGAATTTCGTTAATCATTTGGCTAATATATTCTTCTTTCTTATCAAAAATATGCGGTTTCACTACCGTTTCGAAAAATTCTTTTTCGAAACGGTGTGATCCTACGAGCAAACGGGCACCAAGGATTTGTGACTTTTCAATGAAAATATCTTGACGACTTTCACTCAGCAACTGTTCAATTTCCTTTAAGCGGATGACGAATCTGCCAAAATAGTCAGCGAATCGATGGTGAGGAACTGCACCCCGTTTAATTATTGCCGAATTCATTTTGCTCACTATTTTATTGCAGTACGACAAAATTTCTTCATCATCGGAATTGAGTAATACAATAATATCATAATCATCATCATATGCCTGTTCACGTGCATGGCCTCCTGCTGCAAAAACAGCCAGGAGGTCTTCGGTTATGATTCTCTTTTTATATTCGGCATCAACTTCCTGGCGGCATATGTCGAAAATAGTGTGAATGAATCTATCGGAAAATTCAGTGTATTCAGTATTTGTCACCTGAACCGGTGCACCCTGTAAACTGGAGATTCCTACCCGTAGCATCTCAAAATCATAGTAATCCGCCAACTTTTCTTTCATTTCTTTAAAGGACCGCATAGAGCTAATGTCGCCGTAGAGACCCCCAGCGAATTCTTTCAGGCGTTGGGGTTCTTGTAACAGCCGAATAGATTCAGGATGTTTATCAAGGATCTTGAGAAATAAATTTTTGAAAAAATGACTACTTGCAAGGTGTATTTTTATCAGATTTTTTAAGTTACCAACAACCGATGCTATTTCCTCTTCATATATTCTCCTATTAAGAATCTTTAGATAGTGATTC
Source organism: candidate division TA06 bacterium DG_78 (assembly GCA_001303225.1). Taxonomy (GTDB): domain Bacteria; phylum Hydrothermota; class Tepidihabitantia; order SM23-42; family SM23-42; genus DG-78. The sequence goes on from LJNI01000079.1 coordinate 6,325, forward strand.
AAGTGGTCTTCTTCGATCAATGACAAGTAACTATTAATCAAATGAGGAAATCGATAAAAGACGTAAGCAATATTCCGCTCTACCTCTGGGATTTTGTCTATAGTTTTCAGTAAGTGATTGTTTAAATCCTTAAATAGTGGAAAGCCAGTTTTACTTTTACCCAATATCGTTAAAAACTGTATCAGTGAATAAAAATCATATTTGACCCACTCTACATATCCTTTAATAAATTTTTTTCTTCTATCAGGTTGAAACGAATTCAAATCATCAATAAAACGTTTTAGGAATTCTTCAGTTTTAAAGTCATCGAGAATATCATCCCAGAATGATGTTCCTCTAAAAAATGTAAATTTTCGCAAGAAGTCTTGAACGATATTACCATGGTAATCACTAGTGAACAGAGGCACAAAGATTGAGTGTAATTTCAGATGTTTTTTAGTGTCTTCGAGTAAAACAGGAATGGTTTTTCTTATATTTTGAATATGCTCGTAATAGTGTACTATGATGTGTTCCTCGGCAGGACATTTTCCAATATCAGCATATCCGAGGAGTTTCGCTACCCTGCGAATATTTTTGAGAGGGATTTCTTCGAGGATGACTTCTTCATCCTGCGTGACGAGTAATTGATAAATATATCTAAATATTTCAAAAAAAGTTAATGATCGTTCAAGTGCATTGTACTCATGATACATGCTTGTATCTTTCGTTTTTAAATCGTCGATAATATCCCAGCAATTAACTTTCTCAATATTAAATACTGTCTTACGAGCCGAGAGAATACTCTTGATAATCCTCAATGCATCTTCCTTGAAATTGATATGCGTTGCGCTTAACGGTCGTGCTAACAACGAAGATATTTCTCCCAGTATTCCCCTGAGATATCCCTCATGATATCTATTATCACCATCTTGATGGTAAAAGTATCTATCTATTATTTCTTTTTTATACTTCCTGAATACCCCTTCACTTCCGATGATTATTGCGCCACCTAACATTTCATTGATGATAACGAAATCTCTTATCTCATGATCGAGAACCATTTTATACTCGTCAATGGAAGCCGAATAATGCTGACGGCCGATGTGTTCGGAAAGATGAAAATGAAATGATATCGCAAATTTAAGCATTTCTTGGCCAATCAAGGCAATGGCTCGATTAAAACTTTCTCTATCCTTGGAGCCATCATCTATAATGCCAACATCGATATCATCCTGGTCAGCCTTTGTACCAACACCTAAAATAACGAATTCAGGACATTCCTCTTTATCTACAAAGATATTAAGAAGTTCCTTAATGTAACAGGTTGTGAGCATGCGAAATTTGTCTCCCACATCACGCATGAATTTCTTATATATAAAAAACCTATTCGTATCAGAATCAATGACATCCATTCTAAGGTGGTCAATTACTTGACGATTCATCAGCAGAAATTGAAGTGCAAAATATGTTCCAAGAAAGTCCAATTTTTCTCTTGTATTTCTCCCAGATGCACCAATGATCTTAAGTGATGCGTCAAAATCATATGATGGATGTATAATATGAACTAACTCACGCCTCTTGTCTTCCTCGAGTCTCTCGATGAGTGGGGTCAAGTATTTAGTAACTGCCTGAAGTTGTTTTCGGTAATGATTACCGAATTCTGCAGTTCGCTCGGTTAGATTTGATAAAAAATCTTTCATTATTGCTTTAGCATTTTTATAGATAATGGAGACATAACTACATTATCATAACCCAAATCTTTGGCAAATTTGAGCAGATTCATAAAATTTTCCCTAAATTCTTTTTCGGCTTGAAGATATCTTGATTTTTCAAGACAATAATCCCAGAATTGAAGATTATCCTTTTCCTTCCCATAAACACTAAAGATGTGTCTAATGTCTACGCTCATATCAATTTTTAAATTAAGTTCTTTTTTCGTACGCGGTGAAACTATCTTTTCAACGATAATATCCCATGGATGGGCGACAAAGAGATGAATACAGTAAGTTCTATCATTAAGAGTTACTGATTGCTCATAGGGTATTATGTCTGTTTTATTACGTGTATAATATTCGAAGTAATTTTTTCTCAATATATAGTCAACATTGAACCAGGTGTGGTCGAACGTCCATGCTGCATGGAAACTCGTAATATTTTCACTAATCATTAAATCATCATCATAATTGACAATTCTTGCCACACTTGTCTTTAGACTCTCCATAAACTGTTTTAATCTTTCACCATTTTTAAAGAGAAGATCTACATCCCAACAAACCTTGTATTTCAAGTAGCCTCTAATGAGTAATGGGAATGCGCCGATGATGATAAAATTTAAATCACGCTTATCCTGGAGGTGTGATAATTCATGGAGAATACTCACCAAGCTGAGCTGTGTTTTTTCATTAACATAATTCAACCATTCAGGAAACATATCCGTGAAAAAATTGCTATTGTAATTTCTGCGCAGTTTCGATACCTACCGCGAATGCTTTAAGGTTGAGTTCTTCAGTGCCCTTTGGAACACGCGAACGAATAGCCGATTCTACTGCTTCTTTTGATACAACTTTGGTCAATTCAGTCATCATTCCTAATGCTACAATATTGGCAACCAAAGCCTTGCCAACTTTTTTTTCAGCAATCTCAGTAATTGGTACAGAATATACCTTAAAATTACCTTTCGGTACATTGGTAACGTATCCTGAATCGACCAGCACAATACCATCGTTCCTCACGTCCCTTTTGTATTTGTCACATGCCTCTTGAGTAAAGGCGAGGAGTAAATCAATATTCACTGCCTTGGGGTAGTCAATTTCTTCATCCGAGACAATTATCTCAGAACGACTAGAACCTCCGCGCGCTTCAGGTCCGTAGGATTGACTCTGTGTAGCATTTTTACCATCATAGATTGCGGCGGCCTCTGCAAGAATTTTCCCCGCAAGAATCAATCCCTGACCCCCTGACCCGCTCAATCGAAATTCCTTTCTAAAACCCACAGTCACCTCCTTAATTCTTAAGAGAGCTCTTCATCCAGCCCATGTTAGTATGAGCTGGATTCATCGCTCTCAAGATTACCCCATACGTTTAACAACTTACGGGGAAAGATTACAGTGATATTTCATCGATTCAAAGTTTTTTGACTCTTTCAATTAATTTTTGGTACTCTGTACAAAACTCACTCCGCTCTGTATCATGGAGAACACCGACCATAATTTTGCCTTGTCGTTTTTCATCAGGCATTTTTCGTGCAGTTTCCACAGGTATACTATTATCTCTATACCACTTCAGCATTTCAACAGATGTTCCGAGACGATTCGGACGGGCGTAGTACGTAGGACACGGAGATAACACTTCAATGACTGAAAAACCTTTTTTTGACAATCCTTTTTGAATGAGTTTATCTAAATGAGTGGCGTGATAGCAGGTACTTCGTGCAACAAAAGAGGCACCAGCAGCGATTGCTAATCCTGATATATCAAATGCCGGTTCAATATTGCCATAAGGTGCAGTACTTCCCTTCATACCTGCAGGAGTCGTCGGTGACGCTTGCCCACCTGTCATCCCATAAATGTGATTGTTGTAGATAATAACGGTCATATCCACGTTGCGCCTTGCAGCATGAATAAAGTGGTTGCCTCCGATTGCGGTTGCATCACCATCGCCACTCACAACGATCACTTTCAACTCTGGTTTAACAAGTTTGAGACCCGTAGCAAAGGCAATCGCTCTTCCATGTGTCGTATGTAAAGTATTAAAATCTACATAACCTGGCGTCCTTGATGAACACCCTATTCCAGAGACGAGTGCGATACCATCTTTTGACAACTTGCTACGATCAATCGCCCGCAATATCGCCTTGAGGATGATCCCACAACCACATCCAGTACACCAAATATGGGGGAATTTATCTCGTCTCAAATATTTTTCATAGAGAAAC
>LJNI01000080.1 GCA_001303225.1 candidate division TA06 bacterium DG_78
TCTCCAAGGAGTCCTGCTTCAGCCTGTAATTGGAACCATTCTAATCGATGTTTCCAAAATTTGTCAGAATAGCTCGAAAAGAGCACGAGTCCACCAGGTTTTGCAACACGGATACTTTCTCCAATAAGTGATTTCTGATCTACATGGAATGCCGAAATTCCATTCTGAATACAGATAACACAATCAAAAACCCGATCACGAAAGGCGAGTTGAACTGCATCCATAGTCAGCAGATCGCAGTTTTCAATACCCCGCTGCGCTGTGCGGGCGAGGTGCAAACTGGAAAAAGAGGTATCAATTCCAATAACCCATCTGGCTTTTTGACAAATTGGTGGAAGTATTCGTCCGTACCCACACCCCAGCTCTAACACTATGTCATCAGGAGAGATCATCTCTAAAACATGGTTCACTTCTGCGTCTAGATATTGTTTTGCTCGAGGAGGAGCAATGTCGTAACAGCGTTTGAGCTGTTCAGCAGAAAGCTTATCAGTATAATAACCCATCACATCATCTCACGCACGTTTCAATACACTGAGTCTTATTTTATTATTATGCTAATATCTCCAAGGTCTAATTGTGGAGTTTTGGATGTAATCGAAATAACACCAGAATTATTTCTTACTTCTACGCCCGAAGGTCCTACTTCTGTTTTAATCATCACGGCAAGGAAGTATTTGCCTTCTCCAATATTTTCAAATGAAAATATACCATTTTCTGTTTCAATCGCATCAACAATATTCATAATGCCAGAAATAGTAGTTACTTTATCTGTTTCAGTACTGAAGAGCGCGACTCTGCCGCGGAATGGTTTTTCGTTGAGCATAATCTTTCCTGAAACTATACCGTCTGTTATGAGAGGATATTCAGAAATCTCTATCTCCTCAGGTTTTTCACTTTTGAGTGCCCAGTATTTTGTCTTATCAAACATTCCCAGGTGATTATAAATTTGAGCAAGAGACCGCGCTCCATTTATACCAATGGAATATTTGTTTTCATCAGAGAAATGGTCTGCATACGATACTGTTTCTTTTGTAACGGGAGCTTTTCTCAAGCGCAACAGGAAAAGCATTCTGGTTATAAGGTAATCTTTGGTTGAGATAAAGTGATATGCGGTTGCTTTTCTCACCATCCAATTGCGTTCATAACCTCTCCAGAGCGCATCCCGTGCTGAACGCGTAAACAACGTTTGCTGAGGATGGGAATTCACATATTCTTCTATTTTTTTGAGTGAAGGTATAGACGCATCAATCTCAAATGCTTCAATAAAGCTCATCGCAGAGACGGACAGAGGCCATTTTTCAATAAATGTTCCGCCCGTATCACCAAAGACAATAACTATCAGCGTATCACTAGCATATTCAGGTACTTCACACGCTTCAGCAAGTGTCTTTTTTCCGAAATCATATTTCTTTACGGCATTACCATAAAAGGATATAAGAAAAATTAAAACTCCAATAATGAGTATCAAGGGAATGATAAGAAAATGGAGTCGTGATTTTACATCTATCTTTGCAGGATTCAATACGAGAGCAAATCCGCCTGCAATAGCGAACGCCCAAGCAAACGACGCTGTTATTGTGTATAAAAATATAAATAAACCATGTAAGTTCGCTTCACCCCAACCTCCCCACACTTCAGTTACCAGTTTAAAAATCCAATCAAAACAAAAATACGTAGCGCAATACGTAAGAAAGCTCCATACTATAAATGTAACGACACCTGTAAAAAATGGAATAATAATACTCGGTACTGTCGAACCTGTCTCTGTTGTGCCTGCAAGAGACCACATAGCACCAGTCGAGAAGCCACCGATGACTACTGCGAGAATAGATAACGTTTCGAATCCTGGGAAATCCATTGGAACTGGTGTGAAGACCATGTAGACAGCCACACTGCAACAAAGTAATGCGAGAAGAATGAGAATAATCATCTTTATTGTATGGGTACGGAACCATCTCAATCCGAAATCTGGATTTAGTGACTTAAAGAAATTAAAAATATATATAATCGCGGCAATAATAGTTATAGCGAGGATGATTATACTGACGATCGGAGAAAGAAAAAAGTTGTATGTTCCCATGCCCTCGGTTACGAGAACAACTTCTGCCTGCGAAAGGATAGTTGTATGGACAGCTGGCGGTGTTATGGCTGCCACAAATATCCAACCCAAAACACCTAATCCTGCTCCAACAACTGCAGCGAGGATAGTCATAACAAAACTCTTTAACAATGGCTCTTTCATGATACCTCCGTGTTATAAAAATTATATAATATTATATCGTTTATACTCAAAATTCAAGACCTAGCTGTAATGTAGAATTGATTTCACTATATTTTTCTTTGAATCTCAGGCTGCCTATCCTGCTGAGCTTTAACAAAAGAGAGTACGTATTGAGAATTATAAGATAGACTGCCCTATCAGAATGTTTGTTGTTTACCAGAAAAACCACACATAGGGCACTTCCAATCTGTGCCATCTGGACGAACAGGATGATGTGTATTATGGAGACCGACACTCATTCCAAAATCGTGATAGTTCTGGCATTCTTTTTCAAAAGCAGCTTTGGATGATTCTGCATAGCTAAATTTGAATTTTTTATAGCTCTCACAATATTTTTTCTTTAGTTCCTGATTGAGGTCAGTGTCTGATCTACCCACGTACTGTACAATAAATGTACCATTGTCATTTGTAAACCCAAGAGCATAATTACCTGGAGATCTCCTCGTTACAACCCTATCAATCGTTTCGAAGGTAAACAAGTAGGTTCCAGACATCTCTAAATCGTGCATAACTCCCCCTTTTTACGCACAAAAATAAAAGACTAATATAAAAACAAAAAGGCATAAAGAACTATCTCCTAGTTCCTTATACCTTCCACTCACCCTCCAGGACGTTCTGTAATTACTAGTATATTATAAGAGTAATATTTCTTCTGTCAAGGGGTCATCGATACTGATTGAACGTCAAAATTTTTCCATTGCTGCTTTTAATCGTTTACGCGTTTCATCAGAAAACCAGTACTCCAAGAAAATCCGCTCTTTTTCTCGTAATTTCGGCATAATCTGTGCTTCAACCGCCTCAACACGGTTTCTCTTGATTAATGCAAAGGCATCTGGAGACAATGCATCCAGTGACCTGGCTTTCTCGATTGCCTTGGCTAATACCAGGTCCAAAGGTAAAATCTCATCAACCACACCCAGGTGCAATAATTTCTCAGGCAGGTAAAATTCGCCGCTGTCCACAATCTCACGGCTATTGCGAAAGCCCACAATCTGCCGAAGCATACAATCAGCTGGATAGGGAATCGGAACACCGAGTTTAATCTCGTTGAGCCCCATTTTCTTTTTACCTTCGGCAATAAATCGGTAGTCGCAACAGAGTGCTAAAATACACCCTCCTGCAACCGCATGGCCGGTTATTGCTGCTATTGTCAACTTGGGGAATGTATACAAATCCAGGCAGAGCCTGTTAAACGCTTTGTAAAAAATGCTAAAATTATCCTTTGAGAGTTTAAATAGTTCGGGTATGTCAAAACCAATCGAGAAAAATTTTTCATGAGTACTACTGAGCACGAGGCTATGTACATCAGGGTTATCCTTCACCTCTTGGAACATCGTATCTAACTCAGTAACGAGTTCTAAATTGAGCGCATTCGTAACATCGCGGTCTAATTTCACGATTGCTACTGTACTATCATATTCAACATGAATCATTTTCTACACCGAGTAATCAAGAAATAAGCAATTATTTTAGTGTCGGCCAATTGAGGATATTTCTTCAGTGTCTCTTCATCAGCATAAGGCTCTGCAAACTTTTCCAAAACAAAACCAGTTTTAATTAATACATTGAGCCAGCTGCTTAAAGTACGAGTAAAAATAGGTATTTTAAATTTATTAAATTTATCCGTTAGTTCTTGAGGTGTAGAACTAAAAATCCACTCTTCAATCTTTCCGTTCGGTTGTCTAAAATAATCGCCGCAGATCATAGCAGTCTTTTCACCCTTTTCGTTTTTGAGCCATTCCCATTTTGGCGTCTGAAAACAAGGATGTGTTATCGAAAATTGAAAAAACCCATTCTTTTTTAATACTCGGTATGCTTCTTTGATCGCACTTTCATGTTCCGACATATCCATCAGGCTCATTATTGCTACGCAAAAATCAAAACTCTCATCTTTGAAAGGAATATTTAAACCGCTCGCACGCATATATTTTATGTGCAAAGGATATTGATCTTCTCTGTGTTGAGCATAGTGAATAAATTTTTCGGAAATATCAATACCTGCCATAAAAGCACCCTTCTTAGCAATCTCTCGTGTATTGTGCCCTTCGCCGCAACCTATATCCAATCCTTTTAACCCCTTCACATTGCCAAGCATACTTAAGAAGGCAGGAGTATTAACGTGGTCCCGATATATGTCGTATCCTTCACGTGACAAGGTAGTCCATGCTTCTGCATTTTCTTCCCAGCACTTTTTCACATCATTTTCTTTCATAATTCAAAAACCTTTTCCTGAAATTATGGAATGTCGAACGGTTGACTAAATATTTCAATAATTAGTCTTTATTGGTTTGCCACATTTGAGGCATTTTTTTACATACCATGAAATCTTTGCATCACACTCACATCGCCATTTTTCTTCCTGGAGTTCAAGCCAGCGGTCTTCTCCTATCTCCTCGAGCTGTCTGAGATTCTTTAGTACTTCGCTATGATGAGGTACACCGTCATTATTAAATTTTGTTATTTTGTCGCATGGAAATTCACGACACGCGCCGCAATGATTTAATCCTTTACTTTTTACGCAATCGCGTATCTCACAACTGCCGGGTTGGTCATCGAGTTTACATCCTGGACAAAGTTGAAGCGGCATTTCCTTATATTTGTTGTATCGCACTGGCATAGACACCAAGTGCGTTCTATTTTTCTCATCATATGCCACCTTAAAACTACACGCGCCACAATAAAGACCACAGAATGCTATTAAACTTCTATTGTTCTTCGCCAATTCTATCCTTTGATCCAATTGTATCCACGTACTATGTGATGTCAACTGTACATCAATAATTTCAATTCTTCAACAGAGTGAATAATATATGTTGGATTAACTTTTTTTAATTCCTCATTTGACCCATAACCATAGGTAACAGCAATTGAATCGAGACCGTTCTGCTGAGCTCCAATCACATCTTCCTTTCGATCACCAATCATGATTACTTGATTTTTTTGATAATCCATCAATTTTAATAAAACATTCTTGATAATTTCGGTTTTTGAAGTTAGTGTTAAATCAAGATTACTGCCAAAAATGAAATAAAAATATTTATAAAGGTCAAAATACTTTAAAATTCGTTCAGAATATATAGTAGGTTTTGATGTTGCAAGAATCAGTCTCTTTTTCTTATCGTACAGTTGCTTTAATAATTCTGGGATTCCACGATAAACATTATTTTCAAAAATACCTTTATTTGAAAAATATTCACGGTAATAATCAACTGCCTGCCGAGCCTTTGAATCGCCGAACGAATAAAATTTTTTGAAAGATTCTAACAATGGCGGACCGATAAATGGTTCGAGTTTATTCTGATTCTCTTCTATTATTCCTAATTTTGCTAAGGCGTATTGGATGGATTTTGTTATTCCGGCCTTTGGATCAGTGAGTGTACCATCAAGATCAAATAAAATAATATCATATGTTTTCATTGATTGCCAACTACTGTATAATTTTACCTATCTACACTGTTAAGTCAATCCACCACATTTAAATTATACCCTTTTCTATTTTTCTATACAATTCAGTTAAAGCACATCTATTACTATCCCATTTTAAAAGATTTAAAGATTCTGTATAAAAGCGCCATCTGTATTCAATATGTTCTTGCCCTATTTGAGGTTCATCTTGATCAAATAACTCTACTGCAAAGAAAAATTGTTTAATAACAAAGATATCTTTCCAATATCCAGGGTTCACTATGTTTTCTGCAGGGATTGAACATACAGATTCAAGTTGCAGAAATCTCCTGTATTCTCTAATATCTGTTTCCTCGTGGAATTCTCTTTTCGCAGCATCCAATGGCGATTCGTCTTCGTATGCGCCTCCTGCTACCCACTGCCAATTCTTGTCGTCTTTTCGTCTAAAGACGCAAAATTTCATAGGAGACCTTTTGAATGGAATAATCAGAACTTGTATGGGTGCACGTTTTTTAGTTGTAAAATTCATATTTGTGGACGCCTTTTTGCTGAAACTGGAAAGTGATAAACCAAATCAATCTTCGCTTAGAACTTGCTGTTCGAGTTTATTATATTTTTTCAGGTTTACTAATTTCTTTTCCGTGATAATCGAACATGAGATCTCGCGAGACATATCATTTTCATAAACATGAAAATGTTCATTCGCCTCAGGGGTTTTTAATAATTTACCCAGTTCATCACGTAACTGCTCAACTTCATTTGGTCTTAGGTACATTGCAAGTGTCTTAACCGAACATTTCCTATCAAAATCAATCATTCTCATACACACTCCTATCCTTTATTTCAAAACTCAACACACCAGGTACCGACTCGCCTCATTTGGTCAATTGACCAAATGAGAAAATGAGGAGTAAAAACTAATATTCTTTGGTCTTTATCTTCTTAATCAACTGTTCAAGAAGTGTCATAGCCGTGTTAATTGACGTTTCTTTAATCCAATATATCCTCTGTTTATGCTTGACCTCATATCTTATCAAATCTAATTGGCGTAATGACCTTAAGACATGAGAAACAGTAGTGATACTCACTCCTAACAGACGGGCGAGTTCATGTGGCGTCCTTTTACCTTTTTGTAAAATATGGAGCAATTCATAAGCAGTTGGATTCCCTAAAACCCGGCAAACCCTCGATGCCCGATACCGAACTTCTGGTATCTTTTTCTTAGCCATATATAATTATACGCATATTTTCTCATTTGGTCAATTGATCAAATGAGAAAATGAGCATGTACGAATAGGAACACACGATATCTATGATGCCTATGATATGGGTGATGCGGCTATTTTATTCCTACACTCCCCTGCCATTTCATACCCATCTAGTAGCGTTTTAAGATAACCATCGTTATCGTCTGGTTCAATTCTAATTTCTAAATTCCTTTCAGGTCTTTTATTGCAAAACTCAATTCAGAACGTATTAGAATCTTTAATCTGCCCATGGCAGAAACAGTTTGTCATAGATCGCTTTTTCCTGTGTCCATCCGACGAGTCCAGTTGCAGATTTAATAAGATACCAATCATCACCAGGCGGCATAGGTGATGGATCACAGACTAAAATTAAACACTCACTCTTGGGCTTGAGATGAGCGACTACGTGCGAAACACCCCTGGTCTTGTAAATAGGAAAACTTTCTATTACCTCTGCTTCCACTCCTACATAATAAAATTCCTGCGGGACTTGTTGCAGAGTTCTTGAATTTTTATCAAGAACATACTTTTCCCTGATTGGCCAGAATCCCATCCAGGCATCAACATTTACTATTCCATTCCCATAGAATAGTGGCCACCTCGATAAATACCCCATCTCTTTTATCAACTTACCATCATACCAAAATATTAGGTATTCATCATCAGCACTTAGACCAGGAGTATGGACAGCAACCTCCTTATATTTATCAGATTTATCTATATCCACAATAATGAAGCCGTCTACATCTTCCAATGCACTTTGGAATTTTCCCTTTGTTGAAAATTCGCCCACTTTCAAAATAAAAGCACCGGGTTCAGTAATATTCGAAAGTAGAATATCTTCAATGTTACCGTCTCCATCCAGGTCTTCTTGCGCCGAGGTAACAAATTTCTCACCAGAAGACCAAGAAAAACTGGACAGTATGCCTATAGAACATACCAACATTATTTGTAACAGTCGAGTGTTTATCATTTTCTCCTCCCTTTGCTACAGTTGCTAAATGGCATTATCCAAGGACATAATTACTTTTATGACTTTGCAAATGCTTCTGTTACGTCTTTGCTTCGCAGGACATAAATGATTACTGCGAGGGGAACAACATGCATGGCAGTGGAAATTAGGGTCATAAACGTTCCGTGAGGGCCCATTATCAATCCTAGGCCTGGACCCGCCTGTGGAAATGGCATATGAGCTAATACATTTCGCCAAAAAACCATGAAAAAGATACCAGTTCCAATACGATAGCCAATCGTGAGCCAAGAAACGACCTCCAGTGCATCTCTTGCCCATGCATGGAGTTTGAGTAAAAAGATGCCAGCAATGATTACAAATATAGCGATTGCCATTGTTGGCAGCATCATTAGTTGACTGTAATTGAACAAAACCAAGAGCGATCTCATTTGTGCTGGATATTGGTATAAACTCCTGGCAAGTAGGTTACGTGCAAAACCGAGATATATAAAAGCTATCATGCTCGATGCTGTGATAAAAATTGCATATCCAATAGATATCCAACCAAGTATTGTAACTGTTGTCGGTCTTTTCTTTTTTTCTTCTACTTTGGTTTTCTTACTGACTTTCTTGCTGATTCTCTTAGTTTTCTTCATGAGTAAGTAACTAAATATTACTCACTATTAAACTGAAGTCAACTGTGTATCTATAATAAATGAGGGTTGAAGAAATAAAATTGGAGAATGCCTGCCCCGCTTGCCACGTGCAATATATCTTTCATATTACATCGTGGTGAAATAAGATCTCTAAATTATTTCATCAGCGGGCAAGGCTTGACGCTAGGACAAAAGTTTAAAAGTTAACGCCTGTCTTATATTTTAACGTCCTTAAATTTCAAGTCGACGATATCGAATTTATTGAGACGACTCGACCCTACCAGGCACCACCTCGCTTCATTTGGTCAATTGACCAAATGAGAAAATGAGGAGTAAAAACTAATATTCCGTGGTCTTTATTTTTTTAATCAACTTTTCAAGAAGTGCCATAGCTGTGTTTATTGATGTTTCTTTAATCCAATATATCCTCTGTTTATGCTTGACCTCATACCGTATTAAATCCAATTGGCGTAATGACCTTAAGACATGAGACACAGTAGTAATGCTCACTCCTAACAGACGGGCGAGTTCGTGTGGCGTCCTTTTACCTTTCTGTAAAATATGGAGCAATTCATATGCAGTTGGATTCCCTAAAACTCGGCAAATCCTCGATGCCCGATATCGGATTTCTGGTATCTTTTTCTTAGCCATAGACAATTATATTCGCTTTTTCTCATTTGGTCAATTGACCAAATGAGAAAATGAACATGTTACGAATAGGAATACATGATATCTATGATGTAACAGATGGAGCCATTTTAGTTTTCACAAAAGTCTTTGCCTGCCACATTTCTTATGTCTTTAAGACCCAATATTTACTGTTACACTGTTTATAATTTACGGTAATACCTAACTTATTCAACTCACCGACCATTTGCTCAGACGACGTAACTAAAATACTTTTAATCCCAATATCCGTGGCTGCCTTTACGTATTCAGGTATATCATCCAAATAAACTACAACGTTCGGATCCATCTGCAAATATGTTAGTACAATATCATATGCGTTACGCTCTGGTTTTCTTGTTTTTATTTCATGAGAACAAAATACTTTTTCAAAATATTTTAATACAGATGCATACTTAGTTTTCCATTTCTTTGCATGTATAACGTTCGTGTTCGTTAAGGCGGTCAATCTAAATTCTGACTTTAAATCTTGCAGCAGTTGTTCAACTCCAGGAACCACATCCGCATAGATATTATTCCATCCATTATCAAATTCATCATCACTCATTCGCAATCCTATTTTTTCTAATATATATTTTCTGTATAGAGCAGGTTCAAGATCTCCCTTTTCAAATTGGTGGTAGATATCATCAATTTCGAATTTCTGTTTTATCACATCTGCATCTCGCTTACTTACCGTAGCCCAATATTCAAACACGTTATCACCTGAAATATTAACAATGACATTCCCTACGTCAAATATAATCGCTCGGTATTTATCCATTGTATAAAAACAATATCAGTTATCTATTTTTTGCCTGATAGCGGTCCTCTTGATTGAAAAATGTTATGTCTGCATATCCTGCATGTATTTTGGCAGAATGTTTTATTCCTTTAGGAATGAAATAGCGGTCA
>LJNI01000081.1 GCA_001303225.1 candidate division TA06 bacterium DG_78
CTGCTTTGGTATCGTCATCAAAGCCAAAAACAAATGAAGGATGAAATATGATACCAGTATCCTGAATCTTTTTGATTACGTCTTCATTTTCCTTAATTGATTTCAATGTCTTACGCATTTTTCTCATAGATGTTGTAGATACTGATTCCAGTCCAATAAAAAGTCCCCGGCAGCCTGATTTCCGACATAGTTGCAGCAATTCATCATCCTTGGCTATTGTCACAACACACTGACCGCCCCATTCGATGTTTAAGTGGGCCATTTCCTTGAACAGACTCTTTGCATATTTTGGGTTAGCCGCAACATTGTCATCAAGCGAAAGGAATACTTTTGAATTCGCATTTTCTATGTCTTTTATTACAAACGGTATTGGCAGAGTACGTATTTTTTTGCCATAAACACTGCTCACTGAACAGAATTCACAATCATACGGACATCCTTTGGTTGTGTAAAAACCAGGCCATTTAATACCCAATACACTCCTGTCAATTATAGAATCCCTTTTTGGCAAAGGTGCTGTTGATAGATCAGGTTCTTTACTCTGGTAATACCTCTTTAACGTATTCTGTTTGAAATCTTCAACAAGATCGGGCCATGAGCTTTCAGCCTCACCGATTACCACGGCATCCCCATAATTGATTGCCTCCTCAGGCATAACCGACGCATGAATCCCACCAAAAACTACCTTACTTCCTTTTCCCTTAAAGGTTCTTGCTAAATGATAACCTCTTTTTGCAGTGGCAGTCATTATTGAAATTCCAACTAAATCATAGTCTTTCGAGAAGTCAATATCACTACTATGTTCATCAACCATACTGACTTTGACATTCTCCGGAGTGAGGGCAGCGATGATCTGCAAGGCAACCTGTGGAACCTTAAAACCCACAGGCGACCTTTTATCTGAAGAACGCGGTGAGATTAAAAGCAGTTTCATAACATTTTTTTGAAATTATACTTGTTTTTGCAATAAAATCAATAGCGTTTCATAAATCAACACGTCCCAGTCATTCAGCACATCATTTGACAAAAGCCCCGCTTCAATAATTTTGATACGGGATAAATGTGCCATGTTTATGCCAAAACGTATGGGTGCTAAGGAGGGGCTCTGCCCCCCTTATCTCCATTCGATTTTTAATAGAATAAAAATCTTCATGGAGGACCTTTTGTCCCCCGTACGACAATCACTATTGCAGGTCGCGTTGTTTATGTCGTGTTGGCTACGACCTGTTGTGCTTAGATCGATTATGCTTATGCTACTCTTTTTGGATCTATCGATGAATCGAAGATTCACCGCTGAGGATTTATAGACCGGCGGTTGACATCAAAAGATATTCGTTTATAATTTCTTAATAACTATCGTATTTGTAATATTTTACACCTTTTATTGGTTTAGAAAATAGAGAGGAGGAGGAAAAATGAAGAAGTATAAAGTACTTGTAGCACTATCCATTATGTTAGCAACCTTGGCAAATGCTCAGTGGTTGGAGACGACGGTTGCAGTGGGAAGTAATCCTTTTGCTCTGTGCTGGAACTCGACCAATAACAAGGTCTACTGTGCTAATTGGGGTAGTGATAATGTCACGGTCATCGACGGTGCAACCAACTCGGTTGATACCACGATTGCGGTTGGAATTGAGCCTCATGACCTATGTTGGAACTCGACCAATAATAAGATCTACTGTGCTAATTGTGGTAGTAACAATATCATGATCATCGATGGTGCAACCAACTCGGTCGATACCACGATTGCAGTTGGAAACGAACCTTGGGTTCTGTGCTGGAATTCGACTAACAATAAAATCTACTGTGCAAATAATGACGGTGACAATGTCACGGTCATTGACGGCGCAACTGATTCGGTCATCACCACGGTTGCGGTTGGAAGTAATCCTCGTGCTCTGTGTTGGAACTCGATCAGTAATAAGGTCTACTGCCTTAATGAACAGAGCGACAATGTGACGATCATTGATGGTGTGAGCAATTCGATCGATACCACGGTTGCGGTTGGAAGTTATCCATGGACCCTATGTTGGAATTCGACCAGCAATAAGGTCTACTGCTCAAATTATATTAGTAGCAATGTGACGGTTATCGATTGTGCAACTGACTCGGTTATTGCCACGGTCGCGGTTGGAGGTTTTCCCATGGGTCTGTGCTGGAATTCGACCAACAATAAGGTATACTGCGCAAACTATTTAAGTAATGATGTGACAGTTATCAATGGTGCAACCGACTCGGTCGATACCACGGTTGTGGTTGGAAGTGATCCTTTTGCTCTACTCTGGAATCTAAACAATAACAAAGTCTACTGTGCTAGTTGGGGTAGTGACGATGTGACGATTATCGATGGTGTAACTGACTCGGTCATTACGACGGTCGCGGTTGAAAATGATCCCTGTGACTTTTGCTGGAACTCTGTTCAAAACCGTACCTATGTGGCGAATTTTAATAGTTCGAGTGTATCAGTGATTCGCGATACGTTGTTGGGTGTCGAGGAACAGTTGACGTTTAACATTCAACGACCAACAGTTAAAATTTATCCCAATCCGTTCCATGATGAAGTACATATCAGTTTTGGCATAGGGTATGGTACAGAGAGCGTAGAGTTGAGCATCTACAATGCTGCCGGACGGCTAGTGGAGTCTTTTCGCATTACGCCCGACGCCCTACGCACTACGCTATTCTGGGATGGTACAGACCATGCTAATCGCCAATTGCCCAGCGGTGTGTATTTTGTGATACTCCATACACGAGATTGTATTATTACAGAGAAGTTGCTCCTGATCAGATAACATATTGAAGCATGCACATAGGAGAGTAACCTCAACATCACTTCCCTATCATTTTTCTGGTGAAACGATGTTAACAAAATGAGTGGAAATCGTCATGGCATAGAATGGCAATCCTTGATACTAACAACGTCAAAATGTCAAGGCGAAGGTCCTCGTAAGGGCGAAGGTATTGGAGATGCACCATCCCCATTGTCCCCGATATTACTTCAATTTATTATTAATAATTTTTATCATGGTTTGAAACGCAATATTAGGCTTTGCTTGCTGGTTTATAGTACCAGTTATGTAGAAATCCATATCAGGTATATAAAAAGCCACTGAACCAGTTGAACCACAATGACCAACCATATCGGGCACGGGCTGAAATGGCGAAAGAATGCGGGGCATATAGAATTTTTGTATGCCGATTCCATATTTAAAAGGAAAGAAAATGTTATTCCACTTCTCCAATTCGTTCAGTCTTTCCTTTGGAAAAAAATAACCGTTGAAGAACGCTTTTAGAAATGTCATTTGGTCCTTTGCAGTGGAAATAATGTCATTTCGTGTAGAAGTGAGAAAAAGCGGGATATATCTTGTTTCCGATTTATAACGGATGGGAACAAAATTTTTGTCATTTACATCTTCACACACGTAAGTCTTTGTTAGGTTCAGTTCTTGAAACAGATCTTTCAGGACATTATTTACAGGCTCTCCTGTAATGTTTTCTATGATTAAGCTTAATATTTGATGGTTTGTATCAGCATATTTAGCCCTGCCTTCTTTCCCGGGAGGAAAGTGTGTTTTCATCCTTTTTACCTCGTGAATTACTCTGTCAATCGGCCAGGATTGGTCAATACCTGCTTCAAGCTCAGCCATTGTCTTTTTCCCGTTGACTTGTTTGTCGGTCAGATAACAGGGGAGCCCGGAGGTTTGAGACATCAGATGGACAATAGAAAGGTCATGAGAATAATCCTTACCTTTATGTACATGTAATCCACTGATCACTTCTTCTGGTAGGTATTTTGAGATCTTATCATGTAAATCTAATCTATTTTTTGTGTATAATTTGAGAGTAATTGCAGAAACAAAGAGTTTATTTATGCTGGCGATATAGTATTGACTGTCTTCTTTTATGTTTCCGGATGCACTGATTAAATCAATGTTATTGTCATCAGATGATACATAAAAAACAGCTCCGTAAATGTATTTTTTTGTAATAACATAACTTACCAGTTGATTTAAAGTTGATTTGTTCAGTTTACCCCTTATTTCTATCCTGCTCGTTATCTTTCATCGGCTATCAGTTGTCTGCTATCGGTGTTTATAATTACCCTCTTCTTCTCTCGGCCAAGAGGATGATATGTTTTAGCTCTTCATCATTTTTTGCCTGCATCCATTTTTTATCGAATTCAGGGTTCTGAGTAACCTGGGCAATTGCCGCCAGATCTTTTAAGTGCAAACTACGTTCACCAATGGAACCTATAAGAATAAATGCAATATGAACCAATTTATCGTCGGGAAAGATAATTCCTGTTTTCGCTCTCACTAAAATAATTTTAAAGTAATTTTCTCTTGCAACGACAATATGGGGAATTGCTAATCCGTCTTTAACTACGGTACTTGCTTGTTTTTCTCTTTTAATAAATTCGTTAAATAAGTCTTCAGATTGTAAATTCAGATCTTTGCTCAAAATGTCCGAAACCTTTTTAAAGAAATCTTCCATCTTAAGAGGCTCTTCAATATCCAAAACCTTACTTTCTTCAATAAGTCTATGAAACCTATCCGCCATAATTCCATCTCTTTGAACAATGATATCCTTCAATTCGGTGAGGAGACTATCTGATGCCAGAGCTTTATCGCGAGCGACTAATTTTTCCAAAACATATATGAGCGCAGAATCCTGAGCTGCTCTTTTCTGTGCATAGATTCTATACCAGAGAATTCCTAATAAAAGGAAAATCATCGTTATGAAAAGGATTAATGTCCCCATCTCTATCAAAAGAAACAACCCTCCTAAAATGCCTAAGATTTGCAGATAGGGATAGAGAGGAGCATAAAATTTTGGTCTGTAACTAAGGATTTTACTTTCCCGAAACAAAATCAAAGTTAGATTAGCAAAAATATACAATAAGATGAGCACACTAGAGGCGACTTTAACGAGTAGCTCCAGCTTTAAAACCAAAATGGCTAAGACCATGAACGAGCCTGTAAAGAGAATAGAAACATAAGGAGTTTTAAACTTGGAACTAAGTTTTCTGAATTTGGCAGGTAAAAGTTTATCTCTACTCATTCCCAGGGGGTATCGGGATGCGGTCATGATCCCTGCATTAGCAGTGGAAATAAAGGCTAAGAACGCACCGATACTTATCACTATTTTTAAAGGATTCCCTCCAAAGACTCCTGCACCGTCAGATATAGGTGTCAGGGTTTGTGTCATGGTTGTTGGATTTGAGACTCCTATTGTGACAAAAATTACTCCAGTATAAAAAATTGCGGTCACAATAATAGATAAGATCATACCTAAAGGTACATTTTTACCTGGATTTTTTGTTTCTTCAGCTAACGCCGCAACTTTTGTCAGTCCGCCGTACGAGATAAATACAAAACTTGCTGTAGCGAACATAGAACCGAGTCCCCTAGAAAAGAATGGTGTGAAGTTCATCACATCAACATTTTTTGAACCCCAGATTACATAGGTTAAGAGTATACCCAAGAGGCCTAAAACCAAGAACACCTGAAATCTTCCTGCCTCTTTTATACCTATTAAATTCAGAATCACGAAAAATATACAGCAAATCAGAGCAATGGTACTTATCGGAGCATGTGTAATTATACTTAAATAAGCTCCCATACCGATAAGGGCGAATGCACCCTTTAAGCTTAGAGAAAACCAGGTAGAGAATCCTGCTACTGTCCCTAAAAGAGGACCAAATCCTCTCATAATGTAGAAATAGTCACCACCAGCTTTAGGCATTGCCGTAGTTAATTCTGCCATACTCAAGAGAGTAGGAACACAAAATAATCCGGCAATTACATAAGAGATGATAACGGCTGGGCCTGCTTTTGCAAAAGCCAACCCGGGGAGAATAAATAATCCTGAACTAATCATTGCCCCAGTTGCCACACAGAAAATATCTAAGACGTTTAGTTCTTTTTTTAATTCTTTTTTCATTATTTATCCATCAGATTCTACAAAAAACATAAATGTTGTCAAGGGAAAGGTCATTGATGAAGATGGTGTTCTGATGTTGGATATCTTGACTTATCTGTTCTACTAGATAGAATATTTGTAGTTTTGATTGACGAGGAGGGTGTATGTTCAGGAAGAATTTCTCTTGTATAAAAATTGTGTTATGTTCTGTAGGTCTACTACTCATTTTAACACACCTTGATTTTCTCGATGCTGCTGATAGACCAGGTGCAGTTTTTCTCATGATTCCTCCAGGAGCGAGAGCATTAGGAATGGGCGCGGCATTTACCGGTTCTTGTAATGATCCATCATCATTCTATTATAATCCAGGAGCACTAGCCTTCTATGATAGATTTGGATTAGTTGTCCTCAATCAGGGTTTACCACCAGGTATAGGCAGGTTACTAGAACAAGGAATAGTGGGTGGTTCAGGCGCAATCTTCTATGGAGAGACCATACATCTTGAGCCTGCCTGGTTGTGGCAATTATCAGATATGCGTTATGTCTACGGTTCATATGCAATTCCTGTAGATGGGATCGGAAATTTCAGCTTACATCTTACGTATCTCAACACTGGTGAGACCGAGGTGCGTAATTTTGAAGGTGTACTATTGGGCACCTATGAATCATATGATGCGGCTGTTAGTTTATCTTTTGGCAAAACGTTCTTCAGCCGACTCGGCATTGGGGTTACAGGTAAGTATATTTATTCCTATCTCGTCCCTGCGTGGGTCTAGGAGAAAATGCCTGAATTGGGTATTGAAAACGGTGGCACCGGCACTGCATGGGTTGCTGACATTGGTATATTGTATAGAATGTGGGGAGTTGGCATTGGAGCCTCTGTGCTCAATCTTGGCACAGAGATCAGATATTTTGAAACTGGCTCGTCTGACAGGTTACCACTGAGAATAAGAGGAGGAATATCTATTGAACCACTGGTGACTTTAGACTCTCTTTTTCAGAACCAAACCATTGAAGTTCTCGGAAAGCCGATTCATGATATTGTGAATGTAACACTTAACTACGACAGGGCATACGACCCTCAACAGCCAGATGATACATGGGAGTGTAAAGGGTGTGAGTTTACATTTCTTAATTTTTTTTCATACCGTATTGGTAAATGGAATATTATGGGGAATAGCTCTGGGTTTGGGCTGAATTTGAGAAATGTAGAACTCGATGTTGCCAAATATTTCGACAGTAATACATACCATGTGCAATTGACATTACATGCAATTGAACCTCCAGAAGATATAAAAAATATCAAATCATTAAACACATGGTTGACTGTTGCTTCGGCAGCACTTGCTCCAGGAGGTGGACAGTTTTATAAGGGCGAGGGAATAAAAGCCTCGTTGTTTTTCGTGCCAGGTCTCTATCTTGGTAATTCTTTTTTAACGTCCGATTCTGTAACTACAAGAGATTTATCACTTGTAGGTTTACTTATATTGTATGTGGGTGCCGGATTAGAGGCATTACTTAATAATTGACCCGATTACTATTCCTGTAGTTCTCTGGCGCGGGTGAGGTATTCGAGTGATTTATCAGTATTGCCGATTTCGCTGTAGACATAGGCGAGGTTGGTCATCGCATTGATATTTTCTGGGTCGAGTACGAGCACATTGTTTTCATAGGCATTGATTGCCTTCTCATATCGCTTCAGTTGTGTATAACAGACCCCCAGGTAAAACCAGGCATAGACATCATTTTTTTTGAGTTCTGTTGTCCGTTCAAAATATTCTACTGCTTCTCGATACTGTGCGAATTTCGCCAATATCTCACCGGTAAAATAGAGGGCATCTAAATCATTCGGATTAAAATCCAGGCTCATGAGCAGTTTTTCAAGAGCAAGGCTATCTTGCTTGAGGTAGTAGTGCGACATACCACTAAA
Organism: candidate division TA06 bacterium DG_78; assembly: GCA_001303225.1. Classification (GTDB taxonomy): domain Bacteria; phylum Hydrothermota; class Tepidihabitantia; order SM23-42; family SM23-42; genus DG-78. The sequence goes on from LJNI01000081.1 coordinate 7,853, forward strand.
ATAGTAACTCCGGGCTAAATTGTCGGCAATCGTGTAATACTGCTCTATAGTACTTCTCTGTGCATCCAGACCTCCCTCAAAGAGCAGATTCTCTTTGACTAATCTATCTAACTCATTCATCTGTCCTGCAATCCATAATTCCATTATCGTATGAGATACTGCCATATCTATATCAGGTACATTTTGAAAGACCACCATGGCAATACGATTATATTTTGTCTTATAGTATTTTGCTGCATTGTCAAAATAGGCAAGGCTGCCATCGAATTGTTTGCTATCGAAGAGTGTCCTACCGATCACAAAATGGATGTCTGGATTTTCAGGGTCTTGCTCGATGACCCTTTGATATTGGCTATTTGCCTCTTCCCATTTATCCAATTTGTACAGAATCGCACCCCTCAGGAGATAGGTCCTGATATCAGTTGGGTCGAGTAATTGCGCATAGTCGAGGTGTTTGAGTGCTTCATCATATCGTTCTTCATCGAATAATTCACGTGCTGAAAAATAGAAAGCTTGATAAAAATATTGTTCACCACCACCTTTTTCCTTAATCCAACCGAGCGTCTCTGTTGAATCAATGCTCAGTGCACTGATGAGTGCCTCTGATGCATCGTGCCAATTTCCAAGGCCGATTTCCGACCCGCTCAGAATCGCATAGAGCTCAAAATTATTTTCTCCTGCATCGATACCTGCTAAACAAGCTTTTTTTGCCCGCTCAAAATCACTTTCCTGAAAATAGGCAATCCGTGCAGTATTGAGATGCACGAATGAGAAACCGAGAGAAAAACAGCATAATGCAATCACTATTATTCTTCGCATGTGTCCTCCTCATTATCATATTATACAACCATAGAAAACCTTGTCAATGCTGACCAGAATTGGATACATCCCTATCTTCATAGTGCCATCCAGGTGAGATTTTGAGGTAACATATCAAGTATTGACAATACATGTATCCTGATTATAATACCTTTGACCAAAGGAGGTGAAGTGACTAATTTACATTTTAATTTCAAAGATGTCTTTCGCGCTGGTAGACTAGGTTTTAGTGCCAAGAAAATGTGGGTTGCTTTTCTTGGTTTTCTTATTGCCTTTGTGGGGTATGGACTCTTATCGTATTTAGCCTTTACTGCTGGTGGTATTGATATCGGTGACGTTTGGGAGGCATATCGTCTGCTGCCAATGTATCCATCTGGATTTCCATGGTATTCTTGGATCATCTGGGTCGTAGGATTCTTGTGGTGGTTGTGTGTTGCGCTTCTCTCCGGTGTAGCAATTTCAAAGATAACATTCGAACAACTCAAAGGCGACGAATTCTATGAAATTAAGGAAGCAGTCAAATTTGCCTTAAAGAGCGGCAAATCAGCGATTGTTGCGCCTGCTGTTCTCATTCTCTTTATCATTGCCTTGCTTGTCATGGGTATTATTCTCGCCCTCATTACACGGGTGCCTTACTTTGGCCAACTCTTTTTCGCAATCATGGCAATACCAGCATTTGCTGTCAGCTTATTTATCATATACCTCGTCATTGTAACGATCGTCTGTCTGATTATCGGACCCTCGATTGTTGGAGAAACGGGTAATGACACATTCGACACTCTTTTTGAATCGTTCTCAGTCATCAATGATCAACCGTGGCGGTTTATCACCTATGAGATACTTTTGAAAATCGTGATACTCATTGGGGTAGGCTTATTAGGATACTTCTCGGCAAAGGCAATTTTCTTAGCTCAGGACGTTATTGGAATTATTGTACCAGCTGATAAGTTGAGCAATATTTTCGTCAATGCTGCTTACTATGTCAAAATTACCCTACCACCAATATACCCTGAGTTCTGCCATAATTTATGGATTGATTATGTTGAGTGGATTGGCATGCCGAATCTTCTTTTCCCACCCGATTATATAACCGCATATGAGAGTTGGGCTGGTGCTATTTCTTCTTTTGTGTTGGGTATGATTTATTACTTCATCATCCTTTTTGTATATTCACTCAGTGCTGCAATATACTGGGCTGGTAATACACTCATCTTTACTGTACTTGTAAAAAAGAAGGATGATAAAAATCTTCTCGAGATCAAAGAGGAAGTTGTAGAAGAAAAGCAAGAAGAGAAA
>LJNI01000082.1 GCA_001303225.1 candidate division TA06 bacterium DG_78
CGGGTTCTTTATACAGTATTTGGTACTCTACACCCACTTTTTTTAATATTTGCTCTACCAGTGGTCCACACGTACCATTACCAGTATCAACCACAACCCTCAGCCCCTTTTTAATCCTGACCTGGCCAACAACGTAATCAAGATAATGAGGAAAAATGTCACGCTCCTCAATGTTTCCCTTTCCTGAAACAAATTTGTTTTCGTTTATGACTCTTTTAACCTTCTGTATTTCTTGACCATATATTGAACTTTTGTACTTATTGATCTTGAAACCATTAAATTCTTTCGGATTATGGCTTGCCGTAACCATCACGCCACTGCCGACATCATAATGAAAAAGCGAGAAGTAAAATACCGGTGTTGGTGCAATACCGATGTCAATAACATCGCAACCAGCATCATTCAAAGCCCGTTGAAGCGTCGCAGTAATCCGTGGTGATGATATACGCACGTCGCGAGCCGTCACCACCTTTGTTTCTCCGTGTGATCTGTAATATGTGCCAAGGCCCCTTCCGAATAAATATACATTTTCATCGGTGAGATCAGTATCTGCAATACCTCTGATGTCATATTCTCGAAAAATCGTTGGATTAATCATAACAATTGTCTCTCCACGTATGTAATGACTTCATCTATGATTTTCAACGCCTGCTCAGCATCGTCTTTTGTGATAACCAGCGGAGGTAAAATACGGAGTGAACTAATTCCAGCACCATAGATAATCAATCCGCGCTTAAAGCACTCACCAGTAATAACCTCTTTAATATTCTTACCGTTCTCGGTAATCTCATTCGGAAAATACTCTTTCGTTTTCTTATCTCGAACCAATTCAATACCAATCATTAAACCGAGGCCACGTACTTCACCGATGATTGTATGCTTTTTCATCATTTCAATCAGACGCTGTTTAATGAACGAACCAACCTCAGCTGTATTTTTCATCAATTCTTTCTCGATAATTCGGAGTGAAACAACACCCGCTGCGCAGATGACTGGGTTACCACCAAATGTAGAACCATGAGAACCAGGCCTCCATGCCCGCGCGTCAACTTCCTGGTCCATTAACTCAGCTTTACCTACTGTAGCACTTATCGGAAAACCAGAGGCAATTGCCTTGGCAAGCAGAATAATATCAGGAGTAGTAGAAACATGATCACATGCAAACCACTTGCCCGTCCTTCCCAAACCGCATTGGATCTCGTCGAAAGCAAGGACAATATCAAATTTATCTGCGATCTTCCGTAATGCAGGTAAGAACTCTTTCGGAGGCGTAATATAACCACCCTCACCCTGAATCGGCTCGACGAGAATGAGTGAGACATCATCAGGATCAATGAGTCGTTCAAAAATGACATCAGTCAAATACGAGAGACAGTGAATAAGAGGAATACTATCAATGTCCTTCTTAATACAGTGTGGATACGTCTCATTAAAAATGCAGCGATAACAGTATGGAAAAGGAATATGGTACACCTCAGGAATGAGCGAAGAAAAATGTGCCCGCTGGATCTTCTTACTTCCTGACATGGTCATTCCAGCAAAAGTCCGTCCATGAAACGCACCGATGAAACTAATCATCCGTGGTCGGCGTGTAAAATGCCGAGCGATTTTCAGGGTCGCTTCTACTGCTTCCGCACCAGAATTACCAAAGTACACTTTCTTCGGAAATGAACCAGGTGTTATGGCGATCAATTTTTCAGCGAGGGCTATCTGTGAGTCATAATAGAAATCACTCCCTGAAATGTGAATGAGTCTCTCTATCTGTTCATATACTGCCTTAATAACATCAGGATGGCAGTGGCCAGTGTTCACCACGCCAAATCCTGCACCAAAATCGAGGTACGTCTTACCATCAATATCAGTAACACGGGCACCTTGTGCATAATCCACAACCAATGGAATTTCTCGTGTCCTCGTACTGGCACCAAAGAGTACCTTTTTATCGGCAGTAATTATTTTTTGGGCTTTCTCACTCAACTCTGGCGAGGTGTACTTAATCTTTTTCATTTGCCTCCCTTCATAGTCTGATTATACAAAATTTTCGTACAGAGTCAATCTCCATGAAAATATGCAATCAATGATTTATGGTGATAGTAATTGACACTACGCAAATTTTCTATACAATACTGTCATGCATATCCCCTTTAATTATAGGGACATAAATCTCGCCAATCTCAACACAAGAAACTATCATGGACCTGAAAACCTCTAAGATTACGAAAATCATTATTGCTGTAGCCATTATCACTATAATTTTCTTTTTTTTAGGGAAAACCCTCTATGTTTCATGGTCTGAAATTGCGCAAGCGAATATAAAACCGAACATAGTGTCTCTCGTTGTCTCGCTTATTCTCTTTGTCTGTAGTTTTCTCTTGGGGTTCGGGTTCGCATGGTTTCTGACCTTACGACTTTTCAACAGAGATATAACATTCTGGCAGGCAGTAAGAACGTCGGCATTTGCTCAGTTCGGTAAATACATTCCTGGAAAAGTATGGGCATTTGGCGGAAGAGTCTACTTCGCCAAAAAATATGGCGTAGGAGAAGTCGAAACTATTACTGCCCTTTTAATAGAGACAGTGACCAGTACTGCGTCAGCAATCATTCTTTTCATACTCTCTCTATTTACCTACAAAAATTTGAACGTACCATTTAATATGTACCTTCTGTTGATTTTCATCCCATTGAGCTTCGTTGTAATACACCCAAAAGTTCTTACATCTATTCTCAAAACCTTATTTGCCTTACTGCGACGTGTAAGAATGTTGAAGAGAAACATTGTACTCCCTGAGTTACAATTTACATCTCTCCTGGTTATCTACTTATTTTATTTTCTCTACTGGATAGTTCACACCATTGGTTTCTATTTTGTAACCAATGCAATATTCCCGATTCCATTCTGCTCAGCCCTTGGTGTCATGGGAGCGTATGCAATGTCATGGACAATCGGCTTTCTTGTTATTTTAGTTCCAGGTGGGTTCGGAATCCGAGAGGGCTTATTGACAATCTTCCTGCAAAATTTTATGCCCCTTTCTTTTGCTACCCTCATGGCGTTTGTTGGGAGACTATGGACTACGATCGGCGAGATATTATACTTTTTTGTTTCTCTCATAAAGAAGCAATAACCATGTAATTTTCTTGACTATGAGGGCAATATCTCTATACTTAGAAGGAATATAACATGAGTAAAAAACATAAAGGGCATCAGTCACCGCAAGAAGAAACAAAAGTATCTTTTATCGAAATCCACTGGGAGAAACTCATTCTTGTTCTATTACTCGTCCTGCCTTTCATTTATTTTGCATCTTTCCTCAGTCCTCACCGTATGATTGCCGGTTCAGACTATCTTATTGGCGGGTATCCATTTGAAAAATGGACTGCTGAACAAGAGGAGTTACCGCTGTGGTATCCTCATATCTTTGGCGGAATTCCAGTACTCGGCGCACCAGTCGGCGGACCATTAGCACCACTCGCCCAATTAAAGGAAATTATCCCTGCGCACGTTGTCCTTGCTCTGACCTTTATAATTATGTTCTTCCTGGCAGGGCTTGGCATGTACCTGTACCTGAAAAAAATCGGACTGTCACCATATTCAGCTGCAGTAGGTGCAGTCATCTACCAATTTATTGGTAATTTGGCAACAACACCTGCTGCTGGACACAGCGGCCGAGCAGCCAGCATTGCTCTGTTTCCATTGATGCTCTTTTTTATCCATTCTGGTCTCAGTTCAAAGAAACTGCTCTATTTTGTATTGATGGCGCTCGTAACAGCATGTGCCTTTTATGAAGGACACTTCCAAATAACATACTATGCGCTACTCTTTATTCTTGGGTATGTTATTTATTACTTTATAATCCACAGAAAAGAAATATCAACGAAAGATATTATAAAAATTGTTGTCTATGGACTCGTTGCTGTAACACTCATTTTTTTACTCATGGCTGCAGTCTGGCTTCCTGTGCTCGGTGGATTAGGGACTGCCGCACGTGGTGTAGAGCGTGGTTATGAATACGCTATCTCTTGGGCAATGCCACCAGCTGAGTTGATTGATCTTTTTGTTCCAACATTTTCCGGAATTCTACAAAATTACTGGGGTGCAAATCCTTTCAAACAACATACAGAATACTTTGGTTTGTTAACAATCATCTTCGCTATTTTTGCGATTATTCTGTATTGGAAAAAATCGTATGTTAAGTTTTATGTAATAGCTACTATTGCTGTTATTCTGACTGCCTTAGGCGGCGCGACACCTTTCTTCAAAATACTCTATACGATAATTCCTGGTTTCAAACTGACTCGTGCACCTTCACTCATCTTTTATCTGGCGAGTTTCAGTTTCATAGTGCTTGCCGCTATCGGATTTGAGTATTTTATTATAAGAAAGGAATCTGAAAAAAAGAAATTTTACACAGCTTCAGGAGCCGTGCTTGCTATTTTCATCATACTCATAATAATTGCTGCTGCAATTGGCCGCGATCTCGCCGGACCTAAAGCTGGCATCTATGATAACAATGTATCTCAATTCATTCAAGGAATTTTTCTGGGTGTGATTTTAATTGTGTTCGTTCTAATTATGATTTTCTTAGCACTTAGGCAAAAAATGAACATTCTATGTGTAACGATTGTGATGGTTGTTCTAGCCCTCATTAGCCAGGTGCCGCTCATGGCGAAATTTTTGCCTAAAGAATCAAGTCCAGAAATTTATTATGCAGCAGACGATATCGTACGTTTTCTAAAGAAAGACCATAGTGTTTTTCGAGTCTTTCCATTTCAATCTAGTCCGCCTCTAAATCCACGTTATCTATATCATCATCAAGATTGTTATTTATTATACCACAACATTCAGAGTGCAGGTGGCTATATACCAAACCCAATCCAGCGCTACCAAGATTTTATCGGTGCAGGCACAAGTGTCATGTTTGCTCCGGCTAACCTGTATCAGTATCCACGTTTTGCTGACATGCTCAATTTAAAATATATTATCACACCAAATCTCCCTGACGATCTTTCTGAATTCGATCCTAATTCTCAGAAATTCATTATGGAAATAAAAAATCATTTAGCGCGCTATACTTCTGTATATCGGGGGCGTAATTTTACTGTATTTCAAAATGATAGCGTGTTGCCACGTGCATATATTGTGCCACAGTACCGGATAGTAAAGGAATCAGATGTGTTGAATATTTTGAAATCAAAGGAGTTTGATCCAAAGAAGATTGTAATTCTTGAAGAAGACCCTAATGTTCTCCTTTCAAATGATGAAGCAACGCTCATTTCGGTAAATATATCAGATTACACTGCCAATAAAATCACTTGCAAAACAGATTCACCCTATTCTGGCTTTCTTGTTTTGACAGACAACTGGCATCCAGATTGGAAAGTTTTTGTTGATGGAGGAGAACAAAAACTTTATAGAGCAAATTACACGTTCAGGGCAGTACATTTGACTGCCGGGAAACACGAAGTAGTATTCAAATATATATCACACTTTTTTAATATCGGTAAAATTATTTCAATAATTGCATTTATCGTAGCTATAGGGCTTTGCATAATTACCATAAAGTTCAAAATCTAATTCTCTTGAAAAAACAAAAAATCTCTATATACTATCATTGCAATCTATACAGTATCGTTGTAATCATTTCGTGGAGGTATGATGAAAACAAATCGTGCATATATCACATTGACTAATACATTTAGTGCCCATAATTATCACTCATTACCTGTTGTCCTGACAAAGGGAAAAGGTGTCTGGGTATGGGATGTTGAAGGTAATAAATACCTCGATATGTTGAGTGCCTATTCAGCATTAAACCAAGGTCACTGCCATCCTACAATTATCAAAGCATTAAAAACACAGGCACAGAGACTCACTATTACATCACGGGCATTCCATAATGACCAGCTAGCACTCTTTTTAAAAAAACTCTGCACAGTAACTGGTTATGCAAAGGCACTACCCATGAATTCTGGTGCAGAAGCTGTTGAGACCGCAATTAAAGTCGCACGGAAATGGGGTTATTATAAAAAGAAAGTAAAGAAAAACTGTGCCGAGATTATTGTGTGCAAAAATAACTTTCATGGTCGGACAACGACCATTGTCGGTTTTTCATCTGAACGCCAGTATCGTGATGGTTTTGGTCCATTCATGCCAGGGTATACAATGATTCCTTATAATAACCCAGCAGCCTTAGAGAGAACAATCAATAAAAATACGATTGGCTTTTTAGTCGAACCAATCCAGGGCGAAGGCGGTGTCATTGTTCCTAATAAGGGCTATCTTAAGAGATGCTATGATATCTGTAAAAAGAACCGGGTACTGTTTATTGCCGATGAAATTCAAACCGGATTAGGCCGCACTGGTAAATTCTTTGCCTGCGACTATGAAAAAGTGAGGCCAGATATTGTTATCATTGGCAAAGCACTGAGTGGTGGATGCTATCCAATTTCAGCCATTCTCTGTGATAATCACATCATGAATGTGCTCCATCCAGGCGACCATGGTTCAACATTCGGTGGTAATCCCCTGGCATCAGCAATTGGTAGTGCTGCGCTCGATGTCATTATCAGAGAAAAGCTTGCGCAGCGAGCATACAAACTCGGCAATTGGTTCATGAATGAGTTGAAAAAAATCGAGAGCCCACGTATTAAAGAGGTGAGAGGTAAGGGCTTACTCATCGGCCTCGAATTGAAGAAAAAAGCACGAAAATACTGTGAACGGTTGATGGAATACGGCATCCTCGCAAAAGAAACACACGAGACCGTCGTTCGATTCGCACCACCACTGGTCATTACAAAAAAAGAACTCCAGTGGGCATTGCCGAGGATTAAAAAGGTGATTTCCGGATAAGTAGTATTTCTCCATTAGGAGAGGGAAATTTTGTATATATAAGGAGAGGGATGATGAAGATAATACATAAAAATATGTGTACCTTTTTGCTGATACTAGGTCTGCTATTGATTATAAACTGTGTTAAAACAGTCTACTCACCTCATGCACAGAATGAAATGATTCCGCCGTATAATCGTATTGGTGAAGCACATGAGATCGGCAGTGCGTTTGCTTATAATACATGGATCGTAGAAGAAACTGGAGAGGCAGTCTACATCAAAACCTATCCGAATGCCAGTTTTAGCATATTCCATAATGCATCGTATGGTGGAAGAATCTTGATGGGAATTGGCGGAATCGAACTTGTTGGCTTTCCTTTACAGTGGACAGAACCAGGTGTCGAGGGTTTTTACCTCTTTATAAAGCCCTATGCAGGATTTCAGTTTAATGGTTCTCTCATAACAACCAGATTAAACTTTTCTCCGCTCATTGCAGGAATTGCATTTGCTGATAGCGAGTGGATCGCTGCAGGCGAATTAGATAGATTTACTGCTTTTCAATTCTCCTTTTTACTCCACAATCCCCGACCTTCAGTACATACCTTTTGGCTCGGAGCGCGCATTGCACCGCGAACTGTCGGTGCAGTCGGTGGATATGAGTACTCATTCAATGAGTTCACTGTTTTTCGGACAGAATATAGTTACCTCACACGACTATTCGGGCCTCTTTTCGGGTCTGACGAAGAGGTTCGTGGTTCTGTTCACTACATAACGACTGGGATCTTTACACGATTGAAGTAAAAATGTCTTCTAAATTATATACTTCACATAGGTTATAACTAACTACAATTTTTACTGCTTAATGTTTACTCTCTACTCTCTTCTCTCTACTATAAATAGTACACCCCATCACAGATGAAATGTGCTGGGCCCTCAAGGTAGAGTTTATCTTTGATTGTGGCAACGAGCTCGCCACCATTCGTCTTGCAGGTCACTGGCGATTCTGTAATGCATAATTTCGTTGCAATGTACGCAGCTGCTAAAATACCAGTTCCGCATGACAATGTCTCACCTTCTATACCACGCTCATAGGTTCGCACAAAGAGGTGATCGTCAGCAGTTTTGACGAAATTCACATTTGCTCCGTCAGGCTTAAACTCTTTATGGTGAAGAATTGCGTTCCCCAATTCTTTAATATCTATATCATCGTATGATTCGACGAAAATGACACAGTGTGGCACACCAACCTTTAAATAATTAGCGCGCAGTTTCTTCCGTTTCACTGTTAAGCTAAAGTTCAATTTTAAATCAACCGGTGGCATTACCTCAATACTGACTGCACCATTTTTACTGTAAAATCCAATTGGTCCGGATTCAGATATGAATTTCCCCTTTTCCTTTATGAGCCCCAGCCGGTTAGAATACATAACCACACAGCGTGCTCCATTGAGGCACAGAGCAGCTTCACTACCATCATTATTGAAGTAGCGCATGCTAAAGGGAAAGTCTTTAGACTCCTCCAGGAAAATTACTCCATCAGAACCAGCACCTAATTTTCGGTCTGCAATTTTTTTCACAAACGTAGGTATGTCTTTGTGCTCGATAACATCATTTACTACATTATTCCGATTATCGATAATCAGAAAATCATTTCCAGTTCCCTCCATTTTTGTAAAGAATATGGGTCTCATGCTGCTCCTTTCATTACCTTAAGGTATCGTGATGTATAGATAACGAATGTTCCAATTATTGCTGGAATACTTATATATAAAAATACCATGCCAATATACTTCAGATTGAGTGTGAATGCACATATGATGACACCAAAGATGAAGCCCGTGATTTTACCCAAAAGATTAGACGTAAGAATGGCTGATTTTAACCGCAATATAAAAAAACTGCCTAATAAAATGAGAAAATCACGACTCACAATAATAATGACTCCCCAGAGAGGAATTGAGCCGATTACATAGAGTGTTATGAGAATAACTGCCAGAAAAATCTTATCACATAGTGGATCAAGAGATTTTCCTAATTCCGACTCCTGATGCAATTTTCTCGCAAGGTAACCATCAATACCATCGGAGAGTAATGCAATAAGCATAATTATAAAGGCAATGACACGTTGGTCAGTGATTAAAAAGTAAACGATAAACGGTAGTGTAATGAGTCTTGAAATCGTGATGACATTAGAGATGGTTAGTTTTTTTTCATGCACCTTCGTCATCATCGTTGTTTCACTTTCTGCAAAAATTCTGCGGCATGTTCTACAGTTTTCTTTGTAATATCTTTTCCACCAAGCATTCGGGCAATCTCCATTTTTCTCGTGTCTTCATCTAATTTGACAATATGGGTGAATGTTTCTTTATCTTTAATCTCCTTTTTCACCAGAATGTGATTATCAGCAAATACCGTGATCTGCGGTAAATGTGTGATACAAATGACTTGATGATCTCTACTCACAGTTGCCAGAAGTTCCCCCACTGCCTCAGCAATTCTACCGCCAATTCCTGTATCGACTTCGTCAAAGATGAGTGTTAACATATTATCAACCTCAGACAATATAGTCTTGAGACAGAGTGTAATACGAGAAATTTCACCTCCTGATGCTATCTTGCGGAGCGGTTTTAATTCCTCACCCGGATTTGTCGAGATATAAAACTCGACAAAATCTTTCCCATCTTCTTCGAGTTCCTTATCATGAATTTGTATATCAAAAGCAGCCTTCTCCATGCCGAGTCGAGATAACAAATTGATAATTTTCTTTTTCAGTGATAACCCCGCTTTTTTGCGCCGAGCTGAGAGGTCAGCAGCCTGCTGAGTGACCTTTTTCTCTAAATCCTTTATTGCTGCTGCTAATTTCTGTATTTCTTCATCTCTCGTTTCAATCGAGGACAACTCTTTCTTGACAGTAGTCAAGTAATCAGCAACTTCCTCGACTGTCTTTCCATACTTCTTTTTAATTTTATTGATGACAT
>LJNI01000083.1 GCA_001303225.1 candidate division TA06 bacterium DG_78
TTTAAACAGGTTAATGACCTTACCACAGTGTGGACAGACGAGTCCACTCATGTTTTCAATGACACCGTAAATCTTCAGGTTCAGTCTCCGGGCGAAATTCACTGCCTTTCTTGAATCGAGAAGAGATACCTCCTGTGGTGTAGTAACAATAATCGCACCAGTCGCCGGAATCAACTGAGCAACCGAGAGTGGTTCATCACCAGTACCAGGTGGCGAGTCAATAACCAACCAATCCAGGTTCCCCCATGCTACATCACCGAGAAATTGTTGGATAACCTTCATCTTCATCGGTCCACGCCATATCACCGGCATATTCTTGTCTTGCAGCAGAAATGCCATTGAAACTAATGAGAGATTTTTTGTAACCGCAACTGGTAGGATACTGTTTTCTCCGGCAGAAACAAGCCTTTCGTGTTCAACGCCGAGCATCTTCGCCAGATTTGGTCCGTGGATATCGACATCAAGAAGCCCGACTTTCAATTGCCTTTCACTCAGTGCGACACCGAGATTTGCCGCCACCGTACTTTTTCCGACACCACCTTTGCCGGAAAAGACGAGCAGCCGGTTTTTAATTTTGCTCAAGGTCTCGGCTACTTTTATATTTTCTTCACTATTTTTATTCATTGGATACTCTTATGTTGTTATCATTTATTTTCCAAGTCTTTTATGCTATCATGTATCATCTGTTTGCTTGGTTTCCAGGTAAGCCATATTTGGAACTCACGCTTGGAGACTGCGTTGGTTTAACTTCACCTTTGTTATACTTTTCTATCGCCTCTTTCACACTACCAGAAACACCAGTAATTATATCTATCCCTGCTGTCTGGAGCGTTTGAAAGGCATTTGGACCAACATTGCCTGTTACAACTGCTTTAACCTGTTTGCCTGCTACGAGTTGTCCAGACTGAATTCCAGCACCACCCATAGCTTCAAGATTGGGATTTTGCGTCGCCTCGAATTCAAGCGTGTCAGTATCTACAAAGATAAAATACTTACATCTGCCAAATCTTGGGTCAACGTCTGAATCCAAATTATCTCCTTGGGAAGTAATGCAGATTTTCATATTGCTATCCTCCTTTCTCTAATGTTCGCCTCTGTGTTGCTCAGGATGGTCGCACTCGGTTTTGTCTAAACCATACCCTTTTCCAGAACCTGGCTTACAGAGGCTCTCACTACCTTCGAGCGTACCTTTTTGAAGTTTCTCTAGTGTATCATTCACTGTTCCACTCACGCCTAAAATCGTCTGGATTCCATATTCACTGAAAAAGCTTGTTGCACGCCGGCCCATGCCACCACATATAATACACTCAACACCTCTCTGATGCAGAAATTGCGGTATAAAACCAGGCTGGTGACCGGGGTTCTCTATGCTCTCTTGCTTTACGATTTTGCCGTTCTCAATTTCCACGATAGTAAAGGCTGGACATCTTCCAAAATGAGCAGATACAAAATCTCCATCTGTTGATATCGCTATGCGCATAATTCTTCCTCCTTTTCGAATCCCTTCACATTCTGGATAGGGAGCAGAATAAAAACATAACTGCTCCCATCCACGCCCTTATTTCTTTTCCTGTGCCTGGGCTTTTTCTAATGTGCCGATACGATCTTGGATATCCTTAAGCTGGTTCTTCAGGAATTCAGCTTGTTCCATGAGCATTTGTGTTTCCTCTTTGGGAGTTGGTTCCTGAACATAGGGGTATGGCCCTGCCCCATAGGCAGGCCAGCCAAAGCCGGGTAGTCCAGTGGCATAATACCAATGTCTCCATCCACGGCCACCGCCCCGGCCAAACCAACCACGGCCCCTTCCAAAACCACGACCATAACCAAATCCCCCTCTACCCGGAATCGGATTGGCGTAACCCGGCATAGAATAGCCAGCACAATAACCAACACCACGGCCTGTCATTGGTCCATATCCAAGCGGACCTGTTCTATCTCCACCTGGCATCGTCATCACCTCCTTTGTTAATATTAATGAAAACCATTTTCAATAAACTATAAAAAATGGTATACTACTTTTTATCCCTACACCCATCACATAATCCATAAAATTGAATAAGATGATTTGTGATTTTAAAATTAAATTTTTTCGAAAGCCCCTTTTCAGTTCGACCAAGCAGTTCAATCTCATCGTCGATAAAATCCGTGTAATCTATTACCCTACCACAATTTGTGCACACCAAATGATGATGGTGTCTTATTCCTTTGGGTCCTTCAGATAATTCAAATCTTGCCCTACCATCACCAAAGTCAAATTTGAAAACAAGCCCAATGTGAACAAGTAACTCCAGGGTGCGATAAATAGTCGTGAGTCCAATATGAGGATAGATCTTGTGGACTTCAAGGTATATATCTTCGGCACTAAGATGCTTGGATGTTCGGTTTAATACATCTAATATTGCTTCTCTCGGTACCGTAATTCTATAACCACGTCCCTGGAATCTCCCGTGCCACCATGGTGGACCCATATTGCTTCTTTTCGGCATAACATTCACCTCTCTATTAACAGAAATGGTTTCCATTATCATTATAATGGAAAAATTCACTTTGTCAAGGGGTAATGTGTCTCATGTGATTGACATCTCCTTTTTCTCGGTTATACTCGATTTATATTATAAAACAACTAGAAACCGAAAAAGAGTAACAATCATATGAATTCGAACACTCGTGCTCGAAACAATTTCATGAAGGGATTTTTCTATGCATTAGCAGGCACGTTTTTTGTATCTACTAACTATATTACCGCCAAGTATGCTTTGCAGGGGTTTAATCCAGAGACCTTCAGTCTGATCTGGACAGCAACTGCTGCGGTTTATTCATACATCATTATTCTCATTACCGGCAAGAGACGACTCCTGACGATACCCGCTCGTACTATCGGCAAGACGATAGTATTGGGTATTGCTACGGGCATCGGAATGATTCTCTCGTGGGCCGGACTTGCTCGACTCGACCCGTCATTTACTGCATTTTTGTGGCGGTTTGCTCCTGTGCTTATTATCATGTTCAGCGCCCTTTTTCTAGGTGAACGGCTGTCAATTATCGAACTCGGTCCTATTATAATCATGATTCTCGGTGGTGTACTCAGTGCCATTGGAAGGTGGGATGTTGTCGGTACTGGCATAATCCTGTCGCTCTTAGGCTGCTGTGCCTTTGCTATACAGATGTTAATGGCAAAAATGGTTGTAGATGACATACATCCGAACATTCTCGTCTTTTACCGAGTCGGCATTGGCGTATGTGTCATTGCACTCTGGACCTTCCTTACTGGTAAAGCTGATTTTGACGTTAAAACATCGTATTGGTTGGTCACCTTCTTAGGCGCGTTCCTGGGTCCTTGTTTTAGTTTTCTCTTAACGTTTCAATCATATCGCATCTGGGATTTATCGCGCTCCACAATAGTGCGGACTACACAACCCCTCTTTGTGTTGCCTCTTGCCTATCTTATTCTTAATAAACTTCCAACAAAAAAGGAGCTCTTTGGAGGTTTGATAATTTTAGTCGGTTCTTTCTGGTTTGCATGGATTCATTTTATTCAGAGGAAGCAGAAAAAATAATAAATATATTACAGCCCACAGTTGACATTTTCTTTTCTTCCTGTACCTTGACATGATGAAAATTTCAATTACACTTGTGTAGGTTCTTAACCAAGGAGGAGAATATGAAGGTTGCATTTATTGCTGTATGCATAATCGCTCTGCTGTTTATCGGTGCCTCTTATTATTTTTATAATGCCTATAACAAGACACAAAGCGAGCTCGAAGCCAAAGTCGCTGATATGTCCCAAGAAAAAGAAGTAGAGATTTCGCGGCTCACAGATACATACGATAGGCTCGTTGCCGACATGAAAAAAGAAATTGAAATGGGTCAAATAAAAATCACCCAGTTACACGATCGGCTGTCAGTCAGTATGGTCGACAAAATTCTATTTCCTTCAGGTGAAGCAGAGATTACACCTGAGGGACTGAAGATTCTTGAACGGGTCGGTAGTGTTTTAAAAAATACTCAAAACAAAATTATTCGTGTCGAAGGGCACACCGACAACGTGCAGATACATCCGCGACTACAGAAAAAATTCCCCACTAATTGGGAGCTTTCAACAGCGCGTGCAACAAATGTCGTGCGTTTTCTACAGGAGAAGGTCGGCATTGAACCAGTACGTTTACAGGCAATCGGTATGTCAGAATATCATCCAGTAGCGAGCAACAAAGCAGAAGAGGGACGCAGTCAGAATCGAAGAATAGAGATCAATCTATTACCAGAACCTGCGGAAGAAATGCCGGTGATGTCGGAATAAAATGTAGGAAAGGTTTGTCTCTTTTTAATGTAACACTGCAGCATGATTATTTGTTTGAAATTCAGAAAATCAAACACAGTTGACATTTTTTTTCATTCATTATAGTCATTCAATATTGTTAAAAGTATACAACAATAATCGCCTTTACAATTTGTTAATAATGAGTATAATTTTACTATAATAAAAATATCCATGAAAGGAGGTGCCAGAAACATTACGAGGTTTAAGTACCTTGATAGAATATCATCAAGATATCGAACATATACATACCTGTAACACAAGAAAGGAGATATATAATGAAAAAATTGACCATGCTGTTAGCAATGTTACTGTTTATCGCGAGTGGATTTCTATTTGCCGAGCAGCCAACACTCAATGTACGTAATTCATTTAGGACCCACGCACAGACAATTGATATGGAAACAGAACCGGGTTCTCGCTCAGACCTGCTCTTTGACCAACCAGCAGCAGATCCACCATATAATTTGGGCTCCTCTCAGTGGTACAGCGTCTTAGCATTAGACTCAAAGATTGCTGATAATTTCGATGTTCCGTATCAAGCAAATGTCAATTCAGTGGTCTGGTGGGGTGGTTACTGGAATTATGGCCCTGATACAAATGAAGTGATTGATTTTTGGATTGAGATCTATCCAGATAGTGCAGGTAACAACCAACCAATGCAAGATCCAATTTATAGTGAGCGCGTTTCATTCGAAGACGTTTTCCTCGGTGCATATGCAAATTTCAATCATTATCGCTACTCTGCAAATATCCCACCATTTTTAGCAAACCCAGGTGAGACGTACTGGATTGTATTCATGGCAACCTTGTTTTTCCAACCACAATATGGTATGCAGATAGATACGTTCCCTGCTCAAGGTGATGATCAAATAGGCTATTTCAAGAGCAATTACTTTGGCTATCCAGAGTGGATACCGACCTCAAGCCTCTGGGGTGGACAATATGAACTGGCTTTTCAGATTTATGGTTCTGTAACTGGCGTTGAAGAAGAGTATACAGGGATTACCAATGTCGGTGATATCTCATTCAACTCGATAACGAACGATAAGATCAGATTCAAAATTTTCCTTCAATCACCAGTCAATGTCGAAGCACGAATATTTGACCTGACTGGCAGAGTGGTTGGAACGATGGTTAATGCACTATTACCTGCTGGTGAAAAGGTATACGAATACAACAACACACTACCAACCGGTGTCTATTTTGTCCGTATTAAGGCTGGTGATATAACAAAAATAGTTAAAATACTTGTAGTAAGATGAAAAAGGGCGGCTGTGCCGCCGTCCCCTTTTTATATAAAACGCTTCACCTCTTCAAAGATATCCTTTAATGGTGGGATGTTTTTGAACCACGCTTTTCCTGTAATTTCATTGGTACAAGCGCAGTAGATGTGCGATACCAAGAGTCTAAATTGTGGCGGTAATGGATCAGGAGCGAGACGGCATATCTCTTTCCAGTGCTGTCTATCTTTTTTCTTTGCCTCTTCAACTGCCTGGAACCAATCAGTTGTACGGTAGTAGACGCGTGCTATCTCCTTGCTGACTGGTATAGCGCCATAGGTGAAGCGGCATTCGTCTAATGTGCCGACGACATCGACTACCATAAACCGACGCTTTTCATCAAAAGCGATTTCTATCTTCCCATCATCATTGAGAAGACCGATTTTCGAGAATTCATCAGTGATGAGATCATTGACTTTATGTACAAGATTCTTCAGGTTCGCGAGCTCATCTTCGCTCATACCTGTAATTTCTCGTGCCTCAGACCAGGTCAAGTACCGATCAGTTATTTCAAGCTTTGTGGAAACGTCGAGGATAGGTGTCTCAAGTTTCTGATGTGGTACAGGTTCCTTATCTAGACCCAAATCATGTGGTGTGATTTGGCCTTCTTTAAGTCGTTTAAAAACACTGCTCCCTGGAGGTAATGAATTTCGATAAATGATTTCCAGTGGGATCAAAAAGTTACTTTTTTCTCTCTTGTATACTGAGTAGTCGTATTGGTTATCAACGCATGTTGGTTTTACGACTCGCACTAACTTGACTTCCATGACATTAGTAGGTCGTCTAATCTCAGAGAGTTTTTTGACTTGGTCATCCTCGACCAATCCTACATAGTGAGAATGGATACCCATTGTAGCGAGCTTTTCGAAAAAATGCGCACCGAGGAGTGCAATCGATGCGCCTTTATGTGGGATGTGGTCAGGCATCTCTCCCCAATCAAAAACTGAATAACGGTCTGAAAAGACGAATCGTGCCATGCCATGGCTATCAGTTGTTGCAGTTTTTTTGATTGTAAGGTCCTTTACACTTCCCACGAACATCTCCTTTTAGAATTTCAAAGAGATTTCCGGAAAAAACCAGAAATCTTCGATTACGGTGATGTACATAAGATTACAACGATAATAATCGGTGAAATATCACAGTAATCTTTCTGTTGAAATATACTATAGCAAAAATCTCTCTCCTGTCAATACAACTACGTGGTCGAATGTATACACCTCATTCTATTACATACTAGAGCGAGGAATCTATGGCTGATGTATCGTAAATTTTTGTCTTGTGCATCTGCTTGACATATGATATTTATTTGTATACACTGTAGATGTAAAGGAGTAAATAAATGAGCAGCATTGCTTCCTTAGAAAAAAATATACAATACCGGAGTAATGTGCGGTCATTACAAAAAGGAGTAAATAAATGAGCAGCATTGCCATCATTGGTTCAGGCATGGGTGGACTTGTTGCGGGTAACCTGCTCGCCAAAAAGGGGCATAAAGTAACGATATTCGAATCGCACAGCACACCAGGCGGGTACACTACTGGTTTCTGGCGCAAGGGATTTTATTTCGAGAGCGGTACGTTCTCTTTCGAGAGTTCACAGCACGTATTTAGTGTCATGAAAGATATCGGCGTTTTCGACAAAATCGAGTTCACGAGACAATATGGACGATGGATTGCTCCACAGTTCGACTGTGTGGTTCATTCATGGAATGAACTCAAGACAGCAATTTTAGACGCATATCCTTCAGAAAAAATGTATTTCACACGGTACTTTGCTGAGGTTGATACAATGTGCAATGTCATGCGTTCACTTACACCACCAAAGAACGTATTCTCAGCCATTGCGTATCCGTTTAAATTGATGAGGGGTATGACTATTTTAAAAAAATACGATAAAATGACTGCATCTGAATTTACTGCCCAATACTTGGAGAAAGATTCCATCGGATACCAGGTTCTCAAGGACATGGGATATCCTGATATGAGTGCATTAATTATTGCCGGGGCAGTATTATCATTTTTAGAGGATTACTGGACAGTAAAGACAGGCATGCAGTCGTGGGCAGATGTCCTCGCTGATAATTTTAAAAAGCTGGGCGGCGAGCTCATGCTTAACTCGTATGTTGATAAAATAATCACTAAAAACGGCGTAGCAGTTGGTGTTTCGTGTGGTGGCAAGACGTATGATGCTGACTACGTCTTATCTGCGTCTGATTATAAAAAGACCTTTCTCAAGCTTTTAGACGATACATCTATGCTTCCCAAGGCGTTCATTGAGAAACTCGAGAACGCTGCAGTGTCTGAGAGTTTTTTCACGGTATACCTCGGCCTCAATCTTCCATACGAAAAGATGAAAGAGTATTTAAAGGTCCCTCATGTTTCCTACCATACAGGACAATCAGTAGATTTTAATAATACTAGAGAGGAAAATTTCTTCGAGAAGACATCGTGCATGTTCTATTCACCTTCACTCCACAATCCAGAACTCGCTCCAAAGGGTAAGTCTTCGCTCATGATAACAGCCATGTCACCACACAAATGGATGAATAACTGGGGTGTAGGTAATAAACAAATGTATAAAAAACTAAAAGAGAATGTGAAAAATGCGCTCATTGAAAAAGCTTCAGCTATCATACCGAATGTAAAAAAGCATATTGTCTATGATGATGCCGCCACTCCCCTAACCTATGAGCGGTATACTCACAATACTGATGGCGCCTCATCAGCCTGGAGTTGGAATCCTCATAAGCGATTCTATAAGAATATAATTAGCACAAGAGTAAATACGCTGGTCAAAAATCTCTATATTAGTTCATGCTGGTCAAATCAAATAGGCGGTGTACCGGGCGCAATAAGTGCTGCATACAAGTGTGCGAAAAAGATACAATAAAAAAATACAGTATCTTTTGTACAGCATATACAATTGGTGAATAATCTATGAATCAAGATATTTTCAATTGGTTACTCGAAGGTGAACCGTGGGTACGATATCGAACTCTAAAAGATATTTTATCCAAAGAGAAAAGCAACGCAGAAGTTACTGCAGCTAAAAGGACAATTAATAACCATGCATCGATTAAACAATTATTTGATAAGCAAAATAGAGATGGATATTGGGGAACATCAAAAGATATTTATACGTGGTGGCCTAAAAAAGACACGACATTTTGGGTGTTAGGTGTGCTTGCTGATTTTGGTTTTACAAAAGTAGACAAAAAAATATCACGCGCTGCTGAATATGTATTGAGCACACAGCTTCCATGCGGCGGTTTTGGGTGTGCGCCTCCGCCTGCACCTTATGATTGTTTCACCGGTATCTTAACAGAATCATTGGCAAAATTAGGCTATACTGAAGATATGAGACTAAAAGAGGCATACGAGTGGCTCATACAACGGCAGCGGCGTGATGGCGGTTTCTGGTGTAAAAATACTGGGTTACCAGGTAGACCACGAGAACGCGAATCGAGTTGTGCATTTGCAACGCTATGTGTTTTAGGTGCATTAGCACAAGAATCTGAACTGAAGAATAGCAAAATTGCAAAGAGAAGCGTAGAGTTTCTCCTTACGTGCTGGGAAAACAGAGGAAAAATAAAATACGCTGGTCATGATTCCCAAATTGGTAAGGGTTGGGAAAAACTAAAATATCCTTTTACTGATTACCGAATTCTAAAGTATTTAGATACACTTTCAGAATTCGAGTTTGTAAAAAATGACCGAAGAATACACGCGATGCTAGAGGGACTCATTGCAAAACAAAATATAAATGGCCGTTTCTATGCAGAATCCATCCATACTGTTTGGTCGAACTTTGATTTTGGTCAAAAGGAGATGCCTTCGCGATGGATTACGTTCATGGTGAAAAGAATTGAAAAGCGGTTTCGTAAAAACAAATAACAGAAGGTTGGATTGAAATATAAAAAAATATAAAAAATAATTAGATTTATTAATAGGAATTATATTCGCACTCGCCTTGATTTTAGGTACGATTATGCTCATTGCTGAAGTATTTGGCTTGTCTATCTAATACATCCTATCGTTAATAATAATAGGTACATTGCTGATTCTTTCGTCTCACGTATACATTATAGAGGCCTTCGGTTTGGATACGATGGTGGTGATTCGACATGAAGCCGAAGGCCTCATTGGGTCTCAGGCATAAGGAGAGACCAA